>JBLIJA010000001.1:0-53774 GCA_047635115.1 Porticoccus sp.
CGGTGGGTTTCATTGCATTGGCAGGCATGGCAGCGGAAATAGGGGTACTGGTTTTAAGCTTTATCGATACGGAAATTGCCAAACGACGTTCCATGGCTGCGGATAGACTGTCGCTTGAGGAAGTAAAAGACGCCGTGTTATCTGCCACATCAAAACGTGTGCGTCCGGTAGCCATGACGGCTATATCTACCATGGCCGGTTTGATCCCCATCATGGTGAGTAGCGGAACCGGCTCAGATGTCACACACCGTATCGCCGCCCCTATGTTAGGCGGAATGCTGACCGTCACGATACTTAATCTATTGGTGTTACCGGTCATCTATAGCTTCATTTTGCAGTATCAGGAAAAAAGAAGGCAGATTGATATTTAGTCTGGTTTCAGATTTCCTTGTTACTTGTTGTTTTTGAACTGATTTGAATATCTTGTGGAATGGTAAATATTCAAACAGTTTAAGTGCTTTATTGACCTTATACTTACTATAAGGTTTACATTGATGGTATGCCTATAGAGTTGGGGTGTCAGATGAAGATAAGTGACGTTGCCAAGCGAACTGGATTAGATGCCAAAACAATCCATTACTATGAGAGTATCGATTTGGTCGATTCGCCACCAAGGCGTGAAAATGGTTACCGCGAGTACGGCGAGCAAGGTATCTAACAACTTGGATTTTTACGCAAAGCCAGGAAATTTGGCTTTTCTATCAATGAGTGTCGTGCATTACTGGCTTTGTGGGCCAATCCAAATCGTCGAAGTGCTGAGGTACATGGGTTGGTCACGGAAAAAGTCAGAGATATCGATGCGCATATTCTCGAGCTGAAGGCGATGAAGAAAATGCTCTCTGAGCTGTTGGTTCAGTGTCTCGATGATGATAATCCTAACTGTGCAATTATGAGTAAGCTGGCTGAAGAGCAGGAGTAGGCAGATGGACGATTGCTGTAATAAGGAATCGAAACCCAAGGCGGCAGCAAGCAGTGGAGAGGCTGAGTCCTGCCATTCACAAAAGCAGCGGCCCGATTATCTATTGTGGGCTTCCGCCACGATTGTGCTGTTGTGCTATGTCCTCTACTGGCTGGTTGATGGCCATCCGGATTTACCTCAATGGTTGGTGGTGATGACCTCCGGGGTATACGAGTTGATTAACCGGATGTGGTGGGGCTTGTTGGCTGCGGTGGTTTTTGTCGGGCTGCTGGAGCGAATCCCCCGTGACTTGGTGATGTCAGCTTTGGGTCAGGGTGGCACTCTCAAGGGTATTATCCGAGCCACCATTGCCGGAGTGCTGCTGGATTTGTGTAGCCACGGCATATTAATGGTAGGTGCCAAGCTGTATGAGCGTGGTGCCAGCTTGGGGCAGTTGATGGCATTTCTTATTGCTAGTCCGTGGAACTCCCTATCGCTGACCATTATTTTGGTGGCGCTGATTGGCTTTGGTTGGACCTTGGCTTTTTTGTTGTTATCCATGGCCATAGGTGTGGTGACAGGATTGATTTTTGATTACTTGGTGTCGGGTGGGAAGCTTCCTGCGAACCCCAACCATGCTGTTTCGACCAATGGCGACAGTCTGCCCCGTCAGCTTGGACAGCTAATGAAAACTATAAAAATTTCCCCGTCAGGAATGTTTGCATTGCTCAAAGATGGCCTGAGAGACGCCAAGATGGTTTTCCGCTGGGTGTTCTTTGGTATCGTGCTGGCTGCAGCTATTCGAGCCTTTGTGCCGATGGACACTTATCAGACGTTGTTTGGGCCAACGGTGGCGGGGTTGTTGTTAACCCTGCTGGCCGCCACAGTGATTGAAGTGTGCTCTGAAGGTTCAACACCCATTGCCGCAGATATTGTGATCCGTGCGGCGGCACCGGGTAATGGTTTTACCTTTTTAATGGCGGGTATCGCGACGGACTATACCGAGATGATGGTGATTCGCGATATGACAAAATCCTGGAAAATCGCGTTATTTTTACCATTGGTTAGTGTGCCGCAAATCCTTGTTATTGGGTGGATTTTGAACCAACTTGGATAGACTTCTGATTGCTAAGTAAGTAGTTAAGTAGGTAGAAAAAAACGGCGGTTTACGCTAAAATTCGACCCTTGTTCTACCCTCACCGTATTAGCACTGGTATTAGCAGTAAATGGAAATTAATCCGATCAGGAATGCCCTCGACGACCTTCAGGCACGCACAGACGTACTTAGGGGGTATCTTTGACTACCTTAACAAGAAAGACCAGTTAGCCGAGGTTGAGCTAGAGCTTGGTGATTCAGAAGTCTGGAGTAACCCCGAAAGAGCTCAGGAACTAGGGCGAGAACGCGCGGCCCTAGAGATGGTGGTAGAAACCATTGAAACGCTGGATTCTGGTATTTCGGATGCTTGTGAATTACTGGAAATGGCGGCAGAAGACTACGATGCAGACACCGTGGCTGAGGTTGAGATAGAAATTTCTCAGCTAACGGCTCACCTGGGAAAACTTGAGTTCCGCCGAATGTTTTCCGGTGAGATGGATGCAAATAATGCCTATCTCGATATCCAGGCGGGTTCCGGAGGAACGGAAGCCCAAGATTGGGCAGAAATGATTTTGCGTATGTACCTGCGCTGGGGTGAAACTAAAGGGTTTAAAGCCACCTTAGAGGAAGCCTCTGCCGGTGATGTGGCAGGTATCAAAAGCGCCACCATACACTTTGATGGTGAATACGCATTTGGTTGGTTGAGAACCGAAACGGGGGTGCATCGCCTAGTACGAAAATCGCCTTTTGATTCAGGTAATCGTCGGCATACATCCTTTAGTTCTGTCTTTGTCTCGCCGGAGATTGACGACAATATCGTAATCGATATCAACCCCTCAGATGTGCGAACAGATACCTACCGCGCCAGCGGGGCGGGTGGGCAGCACGTAAACAAAACAGATTCAGCGGTGCGATTGACTCACGAACCAACGGGTATTGTGTCAGAGTGTCAAAGCCAGCGCTCGCAACACAAAAACCGTGATCAGGCTTGGAAGATGTTACGCGCCAAGCTCTATGAGCAGGAAATGCTCAAACGATCTGAAAAGGCCCAGGCAGTGGAGGACACAAAGTCTGATATTGGTTGGGGCAGCCAGATTAGATCCTACGTTCTGGACGATCAGCGAATTAAAGATTTACGAACCAATATTCAGACCAGCAATTGTCAGGCAGTACTGGATGGAGATTTGGATCAGTTTATTGAGGCTTCGTTAAAGGCTGGTGTTTAAGAAGTCAGTTACACGCATTAGTAATACAGGCCAGTAATGTAGTTCAGTAATACAAGCCCCGAAGAGCAGCCAAGAAGTGTAGCTGTAAAATGTAAAATGTATTGGGATATCCATGAGTAACGATCAACAGCAAGATGAAAACAAGTTAATTGCCGAACGTAGAGCCAAGCTGGCGACTATTCGCGAGCAGGCTATTGCCGATAATAGCAGTGCATTTCCCAATAACTTTCGCCGAGAAGATCTGGCTGCTGATTTACAGACCCAGTACGGCGAGCAGTTAAAGGAAGAGCTGGAGACCTTAGGCCATAATGTGAGCGTGGCTGGGCGACTGATTCGTAATCGTGGCGCTTTTATGGTGATTCAGGATATGTCCGGCAGCATTCAATTGTATGTGGGCAAAGAGGCTCGCCCCTTTGCCAAAACCCTAGACCTAGGGGATATCGTTGGCGTGAGCGGTGCACTACATAAATCGGGCAAGGGTGATCTGTATGTCAATATGGAGCAGTATCAGCTGTTGACCAAATCCTTGCGGCCACTGCCAGATAAATATCACGGTCTTGCTGACCAGGAAATGCGTTACCGTCAGCGCTATGTGGATTTGATCGTCAACCCTGAGGTACGTGATCTGTTCAAAGTGCGAACCCAGGTCATCAGTTTCATCCGCAGTTACCTGAATGACAATCGTTTCATGGAAGTGGAAACGCCCATGTTACAAGTGATTCCTGGTGGTGCTGCGGCACGGCCCTTTGTCACCTATCACAATGCACTTAATCTCGATATGTATCTTCGGATTGCTCCGGAGCTATATCTGAAGCGTCTTGTGATCGGTGGTTTTGAGCGGGTATATGAGATTAACCGCAACTTCCGTAATGAAGGGTTGTCTACTCGACATAATCCTGAGTTTACGATGCTGGAGTTCTATCAAGCCTATGCGGATTACAGCGATCTGATGGACCTTACCGAAGATATGTTGCGTCAGTTGGCAGTGAATGTTCTTGGCAGTAGTGAGGTTCGTAGCACGGTGAAGAATGAGGAGGGTGAGATCGTTCAAGAAAAAACTTACGATTTCTCCAATCCATTTCGAAGAATATCTGTGTTTGATTCCATTCTACATTTCAATCCGGATATATCCGCTGAGGCGCTTTCCGATGAAAGTGCTGCGCGTCAAATTGCGGAGCATCTCGATATTCCGCTAAAAGATAGTTGGAGGCTGGGTAAGGTTCAGATAGAAATTTTTGAAAAAACGGTCGAGCATCGTTTAGATGAACCTACTTTCATTACCCAGTATCCGACAGAGGTCTCGCCATTGGCTCGTCGTAATGATGACAATCCATTTGTTACAGATCGGTTTGAGTTTTTTGTTGGTGGTAGAGAAATCGCCAATGGTTTTTCCGAGCTGAATGATGCAGAAGACCAGGCTGCGCGTTTCCAAGCGCAGGTGGCTGAAAAAGATGCTGGCGATGATGAAGCGATGCACTTTGATGCCGATTATATTCGGGCGTTAGAATACGGGCTGCCACCAACAGCAGGAGAAGGTATAGGTATCGATCGTTTGGTGATGCTGTTGACTGATTCGCCTTCTATTCGGGATGTGTTGCTGTTTCCTCATATGCGACCCGAATAAACCACTTTAAGTAGGGTTTTCATGTGTAAAAGTGAATTCTCTGTTTATATGGCATATAGTCAGAAATAAGAGCATGAATTTTCTAGTGTCTATAAATGGAACCTCGTGAAATCAAGAGTACTGTAAAGTTGCGACCAACGACTTCGTTACAATGGCTTTATAAAATCAGCCCCGTGCCACTTGATGCTGGGGCCGAAGAAGAAGCTCGTCGGCAGGATGTGATGGTCGCCATTTTGATGCTTACCGGCTCGATTGCGCTAACGGGTTTGTCAGTATGGGACTTGCTGGCAGGCACAGGCGAACTTTGGAGTAATTTGGTCACCTTTGTTGTGGGTGTGCTCGCTTCCATTATCTATGTCCTGTTATTGAAAAGCCGAAAAACCAACTTGCTGCTAACCCTGTTAATGATGGTTTTTTTGCATTTCTTCTGGTTAGTTACGGGTGATTTTCAGTGGGCTGGCATGCTTTGGTGTTTAGTTATGCTACCACTTTTTTTCCAGCTGTTAGGGTGCAAGACGGGCGCTAAACTGGTAGGCGGGATTACTCTGGTTAGTGCCGTTGTTCTACTTTGGCCCGAGTCGCCACTTCTTGTAACTAACTACTCCCTGGAGATGAGTTACCGTTTTCTTTTGGCTTATCTGGTATTGTCATGGATTTCATTTATTGTGGAGTATGTTCGTATCCAGACGCGTCGGCGTTTAGAGGAAAGGCAGGCTTTCCTTGGCGCCGAAACCCAAACGGACGAGTTGACAGGCCTAGCCAACCGTCGTGGATTTAAAAAGTATTTAGGTGAGTCTGAGCAGCGTTGTGAAAAGGATAAGGGATCGTTTGCGGTGATTGTTGGGGATTTAGATAACTTCAAACAAATCAACGATGAGTATGGTCACGAGGTGGGTGATTTTGTACTGCAAGAAATTGGCGATATTTTGAAATTATTGGTTCGGTCTGAAGACTTGGTGGTTCGCTGGGGCGGCGATGAGTTTCTGATTTTATTGGTAGACACAGACCTACAAGGAGCGAATGTTTTGGCTGAGAGAGCACGTGAAAAAATAGCTTCAACCAGTTTGGCCGTCGATGGCGGTCTGGTTGCTGTGACCATGAGTCTTGGTGTTGATATCCAGAGACCAGAAGGTGATTTTCACTCTAAACTAGGATCTGCGGATAAGGCGATGTATGAAGCCAAACGTAGAGGGCGAAATTGTGTTGTTACTACTTACGGGGATGGAAGATTTAGTGATAGTAGCCTAAATGTCCTAAAATACTCTTAACTAGACAGTAGGGCCTATTTAATGTTTATGTTTTGAGAGTAAAACTACAATTGACTGATGCGCTGATGTTGTTCAGCTAGTTTTCTGAGTGCCATGTCTATATCAGCCATTTTATCTTTTTCTTTAGCAACCACGTCTTCTGGCGCTTTACTAATAAACTTCCCATTGTTGAGTTTTCCTTCGACTTGCAGGCGTTCCTTTTCAAGCTTTTCTGCTTCCTTGTTGATTCGAGCTAGCTCTGTATTCTTGTCAATCAAGCCTGACATAGGCACCAAAATTTCCATGCTGCCTACCAATGCAGTAGCCGACATAGGTGCCTCTTCTTCTGTGTTGAGCCAAGTGATAGATTCCAGATTAGCCAGTTTGGCTAGGACCTGACGAGTTGTATTCAGTCGGTTTTGGTCTTCACGACTGCCATTGTTTAAGTAAATAGGCAGCGCTTTTCCAGGTGATATGTTTATTTCTCCGCGAATATTACGAATACCAATAATGACATTTTTAAGCCATTCAATATTAGCTGTCGCAGATTCATCAACGAGGTTTTGATCCGCCTCTGGATAGGGCTGAACCATTATGGTTACACCGTCAACGCCCGCTAGTGTTTTAACTTGCTGCCAGATTTCTTCAGTGATGAATGGAATCAGTGGATGAGCCATTCTCAGGGTGGCTTCCAGTACCCGAATCAGGGTCCGGCGAGTGCCTTTTTGTAACGCAGGGGATGCGTTCTCATCCCAGAGTACCGGCTTAGATAGCTCCAGATACCAGCCGCAGTATTCATTCCAGATGAATTCATAAATGGCCTGAGATGCCAGATCAAAGCGATAGTTTCCGATGGCTTCGGCAACCGCTTTTTCCGTGTGTTGCAGGTGGCTGATAATCCAGTGATCTGCCAGACTGAGTTCGTAGTTTTCGCTGCCATCCTGTCCGCAATCATGTTCTTCGGTATTCATCAGCACATAGCGTGCTGCATTCCATATTTTGTTACAGAAGTTACGGAAACCTTCTATACGCCCAACATCAAAGTTGATGTCACGGCCTGTGGAAGCCAGCGAATAATAGGTATAGCGTAGGGCATCAGTGCCATAAGGCTCAATACCCTCGGAAAACTCTTTACGGGTTTGTTTTTCAATTTTAGCTGCATCTTTTGGGCGCATCAGTCCGGCAGTACGCTTTTTCACCAGAGATTCGAGGTCAATGCCATCGATGAGATCAATTGGATCCAATACGTTGCCCTTGGATTTGGACATCTTCTGGCCGTGACTATCCCGAACCAGCCCATGAACGTACACGGTGCGGAACGGGGCTTCATCCATAAAGTACAGGGTCATCATGATCATCCGGGCAACCCAGAAGAAAATAATATCGAACCCAGTGACCAGTACATTGGTGGGGTGGAAGGTCCTCAGAAATCCAGTTTTTTCTGGCCATCCAAGGGTGCCAAAGGTCCACAGGCTAGAGGAGAACCACGTGTCTAGTACATCATTATCCTGCTTTAGATTGATGTCACCGAGGTTGTGTTTTACTCGTACTTCTTCTTCTGAACGCCCAACATAGACATTGCCTTGGTCATCATACCATGCGGGAATACGGTGACCCCACCAGAGCTGGCGAGAGATACACCAGTCCTGAATATCACGCATCCAGGAGAAGTACATGTTTTCGTACTGCTTGGGCACAAACTCGATGTCCCCATCTTCTACTGCCGCGATGGCCTTTTCAGCTAGCGGAGCTGTTTTTACGTACCATTGATCCGTCAGGTAGGGTTCGATCACCACACCTGAGCGCTCGCCTCTGGGCACCTTCAGTTTATGGTCATCGATCTTGCCCAGTAGTCCCAGTTCGTCGAGATCGACCACAATTATTTTGCGGGCCTCAAATCGATCCATACCCTGATAACACTCCGGCACATTAGTATTCATCTGGGCGTCATCATTGAACAGGTTGATTAGCGGTAGATTGTGACGTTGTCCCATTTCGTAGTCGTTGAAATCGTGGGCCGGGGTAACTTTCAGACAGCCTGTACCAAATTCATGGTCTACATAGTCATCGCCAATGATCGGGATTTCACGGTTAGCCAACGGTAGAGTGATGGTTTTTCCTATCAGGTGTTGGTACCGCTCATCTTCTGGGTGAACGGCTACGGCGGTATCACCCAGCATGGTTTCTGGGCGAGTAGTGGCAACAACCAAGTGCCCGCTACCGTCAGTCAGGGGGTATTTGAAATGCCACAGGCTGCCGCTTTCTTCTTCTGATATGACTTCCAAGTCTGAAATGGCAGTGTGTAATTTTGGGTCCCAGTTGACCAATCGTTTACCGCGGTAAATTAGGTCATCGTTGTAGAGGCGGATAAAGGCTTCCTGGACTGCTTCGGAGAAGCCGTCATCCATGGTAAAGCGTTCTCGAGACCAATCTGGAGAAGCACCCAATCGCCGCAATTGTTGAGTGATAGTTCCACCGGACTGCTCTTTCCACTCCCATACCTTTTCGGTAAATTCTTCCCGACCAAGGTCGTGGCGGGTGGAGCCTTCAGTCTCCAGTAGACGCTCTACCACCATTTGGGTAGCGATGCCCGCATGGTCAGTACCTACTTGCCACAGGGTGTTGTTACCCTTCATTCGATGGTAGCGAATAAGTGCGTCCATGATGGCTTCTTGGAATCCGTGCCCCATATGCAAGCTGCCAGTAACATTCGGCGGCGGGATCGTAATGCAGTAGGGATCGGCATCTGGGTTATTGGTTGGCTTGAAAAATCCTTGCTCTTCCCAGGTTTGATACCACTGTTTTTCAATGTCTTGTGGACGGTAGATCTTTTCCATGTCAGCTCGTTTAGTTTTTGGCAAAAATTTCCGTTGCGGCATCAATTCTGGAATGGTTATGCACGTGACAGATAAGGCCGGGAATTATAAGGGGCTAGACTGAATAATTCATTAGTTGCCCGAGTTTTAGCATCAGGTTAGCCCGTCTTTATCGTTATTGGTCAGTATTTGTCGCTAGGTGGCTGTTTCAGGAGAGGTGGTTCTAAGGATGGGGTTTCTGATGTGACGGTGTTGGTCTCATCGAAAAAGTCTGTAAATGTGGGTATTTCGGCATCCAAATCGACCATTGACCCTAGAGCAGGGAGGCTGGTGTCCCTGATATCTTCATTCAGCATGGGGATGGTATGCTGGAATTCAGAGCCGTCGTCTAATGCGTGACGCAATAAATCAAGTTCCTCTATCAGAAGTTCTCTGGTATTCGAGGGCTTGTTATCCATGACTATGTCCTATGGGTGGTGCTTGAGTGAGCAGCATTTGGCGTTAATAGCATCATTAAAAGTTGTGTTGCCAAGCCTTGGTTAGGTCGTGGTACCTACTTGGTCAGGTCGTGATAATTAAGAGGGTAGCCCCGACTTTTATAAAAACTGAAACTTTCACGCTTCTGTTTAATTATTTTTTCATCATCGTAAACAATTTCTACGGTTTTCTCAAAGCGGGTAAACCAACCGGGCGTGTCTGTACTCAAATTAATCAATAGGCCATGGTGGTCTCCTGGATCGTCGTGATGACAGATGGAGACGGAATCCTTCGGGCTTTTCTCCAGTTCGTGGGGTAGGAATGCGGTGGACTTGAAAGACCATAGTTGACGGCCGAGTTCTTGAGAAATGGTTTCATCTGTCGTATGTAACAACACGGTTAGACCTTGGTGAAAAGCTTTCGCTGTCAGCTGGCAGGCCAAGGCGAGAGTGGCATCAAACCCGCCGTTGATTCGGTAAAAATTAATGTTGGTCATTGCCCGGCATGCGCCAGCAGGTACTGTGTCAGCAGGGGCACTGGCCGGCCGGTTGCCCCTTTGTTGTCACCACTGTTCCAAGCGGTACCCGCAATGTCCAAGTGGGCCCATTGATAGTTCTTGGTAAAGCGACCGAGGAAACAAGCTGCGGTAATAGTACCGGCAGAACGACCACCGATATTTGCCATATCAGCAAAGTTACTTTTAAGTTGTTTGTCGTATTCGCTCCACAGTGGTAATCGCCAGACTCTGTCGCCACTCGTTTGGCCAGCAGTTTCGAGTTGAGCTGCCAGCGCGTCATCGTTGCTAAGTACACCGGAGGCATGGCTGCCCAGTGCCATGACGCAGGCTCCTGTGAGAGTGGCAATATCAATAACACTTTTTGGTTTGTATCGACCAGCGTAAGTCAGTGCATCACACAGAATTAGGCGACCTTCCGCATCAGTGTTGAGGACCTCGATCGTCTGACCAGACATACTTTTAACGATATCACCGGGTTTAGTTGCCGTGCCACTGGGCATATTTTCAACCGTAGGTATGATGCCGACTACATTGATAGGAAGCTCAGTTTCCACCAAGGTGGTAAATGTTCCGAGTACGCTGGCGGCTCCGCACATGTCATATTTCATCTCATCCATGGCTGCGCCAGGTTTTAGGCTGATACCCCCAGAATCAAAAGTGACACCTTTGCCGACCAGTACAATGGGTTTTTCGCTGGGCTCTCCTCCTCGGTACTCCAGAACAACCATCTTGGCTGGTTCGTCAGTACCGGCGGTCACGGACAAAAGAGCGTTCATGCCAAGCACTTTCATTTGTTTCTCATTTAGAACCTTGCAGCTGAGCTTGGGGTGCTTTTTGGACAATGTTCTAGCTTGGCTGGCAAGGTAGGATGGAGTGCAGATATTACCCGGTAGGTCTCCCAGCTCGCGAGCTAGGTTGACGCCGTGAGCTATTGCACTGCCCACGTTAAGTTTTTTCTTTAGTGTGTCGAGCCCCTTTCGAGAAGTGGTTGCCAAGGTGACTTGTTTCAATGAGGTTATTTTTTTCTTTTTGGAATTAAAGGGATTGAACAAATATGAGGCTTCTCCCAGCTTGTGAGATAAATGTTGTGCCTGCCATGCTTCATCACGGCTATCTACCTGAAGGCCGTCTAGTGATACACAAGCCGTATTAATGGGCAGTGTTGTTAATTTTTTGGCAAGTCCAGAAGTGAATTCCAGAAAAGATTGTTCATTAAGGGTGTTTTTACTGCAACCCAAAATCAGTAGCCGGTCTGCTGCAAGCCCAGTTGGCTCGTTGATTAGCAGAGAGCTGCCGATGGTGTTTTTGATGTCACCACTTTTCTTGAGTCGAGAAACCAATCCGTCTGTGGCTTCATCAATGGACTGAAGTGTTGAGTTGTCTTCCCCATCACTACCAAGGGTAATGACAAGGCAATCAGTTTTTTTGGTCAGCAGGTTGCAGGCGATGGCAGTAAATTCCATGATGTCTCCGATTGTTCGCAGGGATAACGCTATACAAGACAAACTCAGTGTAAATCTGGATAATTGTCTGAATATAAATTTAATACTGCATGAAGCATAACAGGAATACCACATTGCTCATATTTCGTTATATCGCCCGTGACCTACTGTCCTCAACCTTTGCTGTTTGTACCGTATTGTTGATGGTTGTTGTTAGTGGCCGGTTTGTTAAATACTTGGCCCAAGCTGCGGCGGGGGAACTGGATGCGGGAATTTTGTTGGCTATTATTGGTTATCGCCTGCCAGGATTTTTAGAGCTGATCTTACCTCTCGCTTTTTTTCTTGGTGTTCTGTTGACCTATGGGCGCCTTTATGTTCAAAGTGAAATGACGATAATGACCGCCTGTGGAATGAGCCCTCGCCAATTGGTCATTTATACCATGATCCCTAGTTTGTTTATTGCCATCTTAGCGGGTTGGTTGAGTCTAGACGTTGGTCCGACTGGCCTACGTAAGGCAGAGGCATTACTGACAGCCCAGAAAGAGCGTGGCGAATTAGATGGAATGGTGGGAACTCACTTCTACTCACTACAGGGAGGAAAGGCGGTTACTTATGCTGAGAAGGTTAGCAAAGAAGGGAAAATGCGTGACGTATTTATGGCTGAAAACAATCCTGATGCTCCGGAAGGCCAGCAATTAGTATTAGTGGTTGCAGAAACAGGGCGCCAGCATCGTTCATCGCCTGACAAGCCAAGTTATTTAGTGTTAGAAAATGGTTTTCGAATTCAGGGCGTGCCTGGCAAAGCAGACTATCAGGTAACACATTTCGAGGAGTATGGGCAACGTTTAAGTAAGCCAAAAAAACACCTGAGTCGGGACACATCAGACACTATGCCCACAGTGGAGTTGATGGCTTCAGATAAGATGGCCCATGTGGCTGCACTTCAATGGCGATTATCAGTACCAATTCTGGTTCTGATAATGACATTGATCGCTATCCCCCTCAGTAAAACTAACCCCCGCCAGGGTCGATTTGTCAAAATGCTACCCGCCATATTGCTCTATATTGTGTATCTTGTGATGCTCAATGGTGCCCGGGGGGCCGTCGAGGACGGAACGCTTTCTCCGCTCATGGGGTTATGGGGCGTTCACGGGTTGTTCCTGTTAATTGCTCTAGTGTTACTGGGAAGACCAATTATTATCCAGCAGATAATACAGCGGGGATACTCTGAACATAGGGTGTCAAAAATAGTTGTTCGACTCTTAGGGAATAACAACGGATGAGACGTTTGTCTGGGTATATCTCTAGGTCTGTTATTGGCGCCATAGCGCTGGTCCTTTTAGTTATTGTGGCATTGGATTCAATGGGTGCCATTGTCGATGGTGCCAGTGACATCACTAAGGAATATACATTTAAACAAGTAATGATCTATGTGGCTCTGACATTGCCTGCGCGTATTTATGAGCATATGCCAATGGCGTGCTTAACGGGTTGTTTGATCGGACTTGGGTCTTTGGCTAATAACTCCGAATTGGTGGTGATGCGCTCCGCAGGAGTGTCTGTGTTGCACATTGTCTGGCTGGTGCTTAGGCCTATTTTTATGCTGATTATAGTAGGTGTGCTATTTGGTGAATACATAGTTCCCTATACAGATCAGTATGCCGAGAGTCGCCGAATGCTATTAAAAAGCGGTAAAAGTGCTCAGGAATCGACCAGTGGTTTTTGGAACAAAGAAGGCCGTGAATTTATGCATTTCAACGCCGTCTATCCAGGCGGGGTGCTATTTGGTGTGACTCGATACCGTTTTGACGAAAACCACTTTCTACTGGAGTCTAGCTTTTCTGCACGAGCTACCTATCAAGGTGGTCACTGGGTTGAAGAGCAAGGCGCTACCACACGTTTTCTGGGAGGTAGTACGGAGGTCGATACGTTTGTTGTCCGTGACTGGGAAACAGATCTGTCCCCTGACTTGCTTCGTCTTACTGTGCTACCACCAGAATCATTGGCCATGCGGAGCTTGTATGGCTACAGCAAGTACTTGAAGGACCAGGGCCAGGACAACTCTCGTTACAAGTTGGTGTTTTGGGATAAAGCAATGCAGCCTTTGACGATTGTAAGCCTGGTGTTGATTGCTATTTCCTTTGTCTTCGGCCCTCTTCGGCAAGTCACGATGGGGTACCGTGTATTTGCTGGTGTGGTAGTAGGACTGGTATTTAGCACGAGTCAGGATCTGCTAGGTCCTGCCAGTATGGTATTCGGATTTTCACCTTTTTTGGCCGTCATATTTCCTGCTTTGGTGTGCTGTGTGATTGGTTTGGTGCTTTTGCGTCGGGCAGCCTGATGAGCTAGTTTTTTTCACCCTTGTCTGTGCGTACTTTTTTGGGAAGCAGGACGACTTGGGTATTGCTGAACTTATCATGGAGACACTGCCCTTCTTTATCGATCAGACACCAAAGATAGCCAATACCCAGTATTATTAATGATAAAGGCGCCAGCAGTGCGCGAAGCCAGCATTCCTGCCAGCTTGGTATTGGATGGTTGCAGCCCTGTAACTGAATACGCCAAGACTTCATGCCGAGTGTTTGGCCAGTTCGTCGCCAACACCAAACGTAAAATAGGGCATAACAAAACCACAAACCTATCACAATAATCAGCTGCGCTAGGTTATGGGGTGCTTCCATGGTGTCATCCCTCAATAATATGCGTAGCAACAAAACGATGACGCCATAGGCAAAACTGATGCCCGTCAGTAGAAAGGCATCGTAGATCATCGCCATTAGGCGGCGGATCAAATTGGCAGGGGGGTGTGGTTGTGCAGTTTCAATATTCAAACGTAACGCTCTCAGTGGAGGTGTAGCTAGGTCGATCGGAAGCTCGCGGGTTTAGTCGTACATGAGTACCGGGTTGGTCGGTGATTCTATCAAAGATCTGACAGATTCAGAATTCATAGGTCAATGCTATTTTACTTCGGCTGAATTGATCCATAGGACATAGTCAACTTCATGCGACATGCTTGCTCTTAACGTGTTCATGGCAGTGATAGTTGCAGCATTTGTTAAGATCCCGTTAAAAAATTCTTGAAATGCCTTGCTGCCAGAATCGAAAGTTTCATTTTTATGATATGAGATATATAGAAGTTTACAAACATTAGTGGCGCTAAATTCGGGACAAAAAAAGGCCACCTTAATCAGGTGGCCTTTAACATCAAACCTGAGGGAAGCGGTTTGAAGTACTAGTTGCGCATGTTGAGCAGAAGGGTATAAACGTTTAGTTACGCAGAAGCTTCAGTCTTTTTTTCGGTAGTTTTACTAGCAGTGGGCGATTTTTTCTTAGGCACTGGCTTCTCTTTAATTTCTACAGCTGGGGCGGCTACAGCAGTTGCTGAAAGTTTGGCGACTACATCAATGAGTTCTTCCAGCTTGGTGTTCAGTTCTACTAATTTTTTATCGTTGCTGAAAGAAGGCATAGTAAGTTTGGATGCCACTTTCTCGCGGATTTCTTCAACACGAGCAGTAATATTTAAGTTGACACCTTCTTCACGAAGATTTTTACCTTGTGTTTTCAGATTCTCGCCTTTGTTTTTCAGCTTTTGACCCTGTTCTTTCAACTTGTCACCAGTTTTGTCCAGTGTGCTTTTAGCATTAGCTTCGATTTGGGTGCCTTGATCAACTAGATCATCAAAAAAGTGACGGGTTTTATCATTCATTTTGTCGTAACCATCTTGCATGTTGTTCAGGCCATGGCCGTATGCGCCAATTCCAGCAAGCCAGATTTTACGTGCTAGTTCTTCGGTCTTATCAATAGTATTTTTCATGTCAGCCATAGTAGTATCATCCCAATCAGTTGGTTTGGAGTGTTGGTTTCCTAATATGAGCTAGACAATAAGCAAAAATTTTAGAAAAGGCATACTAATAAAGAGAGTTTTTCAATAAAGATACAATCTCTTCTAAATCTTCACTGGGATACTTATGAAGCGACGTGACATGATTTTGGTGGTAAGCCTTAAGCTATTTAATGAAGAGGGGGAGGCCAATCTCACCGCTGTTGATATCGCCAATGAATTGGAGATCAGTCCTGGCAACCTCTATTACCATTTTAAGGGAAAGGAAGAACTTGTTGCTGAACTGTATAAGCAGTTTGAGGCAGGCGTTGTTGCGTTATTGCATTGGACAAACGATGCCCGCGATTCTTTGGAAGAGCAATGGCTTCACTTGTATGTGGTGCTCGAGTATATCTATCTCTATCGTTTTTTCTTTAGAAATACGACCGATTTGTTACAGAAATATCCGGCGATTGAGGGGCACTTTCGTCGACTTCTTGAGCAGCAATATCAGTCAATCCGCGCCATGTTACACAACCTGTTGGAAAAAGGCGTTTTATCGAGTAACTGCTCTGATGAAATAAGAATAGATGAGCTGGCTGATAATATGATGTTGATCTATACGTATTGGTTCGAGTTTCAAAACCTACGTAAACGGCAATTGAATCAGCACAAGTTTATTCAGGGTGCCATACTTCAAATAATGACCCTGCTGGCACCTTATATGGGAGATATGCAGCGACAGTTTACAGAGGAGTGCAATGCGCTTTACCAGCGGGATAAACAAGACTAGCATTTGAAAAGCACTGGGCTAGTCGCGAATATTCTCATCGTTTAGGTAGGTTTACGTTAGGTAAGTAAAGCCACAGCGTATTATTTAGTCACTGCCTTAATAAGGATAACAATAAGGAGAGAGTAGGTGAGCCATATAAAGATTCAAAGAAGTCATAGTATGGATAAGGCCCAATTGCGGGCCATAACGGAGGAACTGGGCCAGAAGTTAAAAGCCAAGTTCGGTGGGGATTATCGCTTGGAAGGCGACCTGGTTCATTACAAATACAGTAGTGTTGATGCCAAGGTGAGTTTTGATGAGTCGACCGTTGATGTGGATGTAAGGCTGGGCTTGTTGATGATGGCATTGAAGGGAATGGTTGAATTAGAAGTAAATAAGTATTTGGATAACCACGTTGTGTGAGCGTTTATTGATTTGGTACCCGAGACCGGAATCGAACAGTTAGATTAACTTGTTGTTTTATATTATAAAAATATATCTAATAAGTCTAGATACCCCCAATAATACCCCCAATTAATTCTGTTGCTACCCCTTGAGCTCTCCAATGCCTCTCTAATGATTCTAGATGTCAATGGATCACTATAGACAACTGAGCTATAAGTTAAATAATAAATTAAATCATATGCTTACTGTAAATTTAAAGTTTTTTAAAGGGCCATATTGACAAGTTTGGACTAAAGAAAAATAAGGAGTGGTACCAGAGGCCGGACTCGAACCGGCACGCTTTTAAGGGCGGGGGATTTTGAATCCCCTGTGTATACCAATTTCACCACTCTGGCACAGGAACGCGATTATAGCAGTGGTCTTTGCATAATCAAGAGGTCAGT
This sequence comes from Porticoccus sp., assembly GCA_047635115.1. Classification (GTDB taxonomy): domain Bacteria; phylum Pseudomonadota; class Gammaproteobacteria; order Pseudomonadales; family Porticoccaceae; genus Porticoccus. The sequence goes on from JBLIJA010000001.1 coordinate 16,784, forward strand.
TTAGATTGTGTCATTGCTCTGGACACAATGTCCGGGACAAAGTCCGGGACTGGCCCTGCTTGTTCATTTCTATTACCCTTGCGGCCTTTTCATATAATAGCCAGTGGTCTACAGTCAGCAATGCGTCGAGAACAGTTTCATTACGACCTACCAGATGATTTGATAGCACGTCAGCCAACGGCTGATCGGTGTGGCAGTAGAATGCTGGTACTCGATGGACAGAAGGGCGAAGTTGAGCACCGGATATTTCCTGATATCTGTTCTCTGGTTCACCCTGGCGACCTAATGGTCTTCAACAATACGCGAGTTATACCGGCGCGGATTTTCGGCCAGAAAGAGACGGGCGGAAAAGTGGAAATGCTGGTCGAGAGGCTATTGGATGAACACCGGGTTTTGGCGCACCTGAGGACCAGCAAATCACCCAAGCAAGGTGCTAGATTGTTCTTTGAGGGTGGCGCTCAGGCTGACGTAGAGGGCCGTGATGGCGATCTGTTCAGGGTATGTTTTGCCGGTGAGCAATCAGTGCTTGAGCTACTCGAGTCCAGCGGCCACATGCCGTTACCTCCCTACATTGATAGAGAAGATAATACCGCTGATCGCGAGCGGTATCAGACGGTCTATGCTGAAAAACCCGGTGCAGTCGCAGCACCTACGGCAGGGCTGCATTTTGATAAGCCCTTGCTGGACAAACTCAAACTAGCCGGCGTGGATCTGGCCTACGTTACTCTCCATGTGGGTGCCGGAACGTTCCAGCCGGTACGCGCTGAAAATATCCGTGACCATGTGATGCACTCTGAAGTGATTGATGTTCCTTCGTCCGTCTGTGAGAAAATTGCCGAAACGCGTAAGCGAGGTGGCCGGGTTATCGCGGTGGGCACCACCAGTGTGCGCTGTTTGGAAAGTGCTGCAGCAAGCGGTGACATCATGCCTATAAATGATGAGACGACTATTTTTATCTACCCCGGTTATGAGTTTAAAGTCGTGGATGCACTGCTAACCAATTTCCATTTGCCAGAATCCACTCTTCTGATGTTGGTGAGTGCTTTTTCAGGCTACGCCCGAATCATGAATGCCTATCGTGAGGCGGTGGAACAGCATTACCGCTTCTTTAGTTATGGTGATGCGATGTTTTTGACCCGCAACCCCCATGCTGCTGATGAGATACCAAAGACCTTGCCTATGAAGGATGCCCCCGATGACTCGTGAATGCTTTATGTCCTTCGAATTGGATACTACTGATGGCAATGCTCGTAGGGGCCGTATGCAATTTCCCCGTGGTGTGGTGGAAACACCGGCATTTATGCCGGTTGGTACTTGCGGTACGGTGAAAGGCATGTTGCCCCGTGATGTTAAAGGTATCGGGGCTCAAATGATTCTCGGTAATACCTTCCACCTCATGCTGCGGCCAGGTACTGGAGTGGTGATGGCGCACAGCCCTGAGCCGGATATAAAAGGGACCCTTCATAATTTCATGCAGTGGCAGGGGCCGATTCTGACGGATTCCGGCGGTTTCCAAGTATTTAGTCTGGGAGATATTCGTAAAATTACAGAGGAGGGGGTGTCTTTTCGTTCACCCATTGATGGTAGCAAGGTATTTTTAGACCCAGAAACGTCTATCCGAGTGCAGAGGGAGTTAGGTGCGGATGTTGTCATGATTTTTGACGAGTGCACACCTTACCCTGCAACTAAAAAAGAAGCGCAAACATCTATGGAGTTGTCACTGCGTTGGGCCGAACGTAGTAAGCAGGCGCATGGCGACAGCGCGTCTGCACTCTTTGGTATTGTTCAGGGTGGTATGTATGGCAATCTGCGTGAAGTATCTTTAGCCGGTCTTGAAGAGATGGATTTTGATGGCTATGCCATTGGTGGTCTCTCCGTGGGTGAGCCAAAGGAAGACATGTTGCGTATTCTTGATACCTTGCCGTCAAAAATGCCTGAGGATAAGCCTCGGTATCTGATGGGCGTGGGCAAGCCGCAGGATATTCTGGAAGCGGTAAAGCGTGGTATTGATATGTTTGATTGCGTGATGCCGACACGCAACGCACGTAATGGACATTTATTTACCAGTTCAGGTGTGGTCAAAATAAAAAATTCTGTGCATCGACACGATACTGGGCCGTTGGATACCAATTGCGACTGTTACACCTGTGAGAATTTTAGTCGTGCCTATCTGCATCATCTGGAAAAGTGTAGCGAGATTCTTGGCGCACAACTCAATACCATTCATAACTTGCGTTATTATCAAAACCTGATGACAGATATCCGCGAGGCAATTACAGGGCACCGCTTGGATGAGTTTTCTCGTGAGTTTCATCAACAGCAGGGACTTAAGTAATAGGGAAGACCGCCCGCTTGAGATAACCGTAAACGTCCCTAATATAGGAACGAAAAAACAATTATTTACGGTTGGCTCGGTAAGAATCATGATTTTAAACTTGCTTTAAGCCTATAATGGGCGGCTTTATCGTCCGGGATCCAACATAAGAACAGTCAAATGAATCATTACCCTCTCTGGAAATACCTACTTATTCTTCTCGTTATTGCCGTCGGGACTATTTATGCCCTGCCGAACCTCTATGCACCCGACCCTGCAGTACAGGTCTCCGGCCAAAGTAGTGGTGCCGATATCGGTGAGCAAGTAATTGAGAAGATGACTCGCTCTCTAAAAGACGCTGGGATCGAATATTTTGGCGCCGAAGCCAATGGTGAGAGCGGACTTATTCGTCTAAAGAATCGTGAGCAACAATTGCCTGCCAAGCGACTGATTCAGCAAGCGCTCGGCAGCGATTATATTGTGGCGCTCAATCTAGCGCCGACTACACCCGATTGGTTGGCAGACTTAGGTGCTTCTCCTATGAAGCTGGGGTTAGATCTCAGTGGGGGCGTCCACTTTTTACTTGAAGTGAACACAGACGAAGCCATTAGTGCGCGGATGGAAACCATGGTGCGTGAAGTTCGTAGCGCCATGAGAAAAGAAAAGCTGCGTTATAACTCGGTTAAATTGATAGAAAAAAAGGTCATTGTCAGTACCTTCAAAACGGTAGAAGAGCGGGATCAAGCCAATACGATTCTCCGCCAAAGTTTCCGTGACCTGAGTCGTCAGATTAGTAAAGAAAAGGATCTTTTTGTGATTCATTCAAAAATGTCTGAGTCATCAATTAGAGAGATTGAGGACTATGCCCTGAAGCAGAACCTCACCACCCTGCGCAATCGGGTGAATGAGCTGGGCGTCTCTGAGCCCATTGTTCAGCGTCAAGGGCGTAATCGAGTGGTGGTAGAGCTGCCTGGCGTTCAGGACACTGCTGAGGCAAAGCGTATTATCGGTAAGACAGCCAATCTGGAGTTTCGGCTTGAGGCTGAATCTGATGCATCTGCCAATCGTGAAAAGTTTGAGTTTAATGACTCCTCATCTCGTCGCCGAGACGCTTGGCTGGAAAAAACGGTGGTGATCACCGGTGACCATGTTTCTAATGCTGGAACGGGCTTCGATGAAAGTGGGATGCCACAGGTTGATATCACACTAGATGGCGATGGAGGTGCTCGGATGCATCGGGTTTCTCGTAAAAGTGTGGGACGTCGCTTGGGTGTGCTCTTTATTGAGTACAAAACTCGTACGGAATACAGCACTGATGAAAACGGTGAGACGGTAGCGACACCCGTACGCTATGTGGAAAAGAAAATTATCAGCCTAGCTTCGATTCGCAGTGCGCTAGGCGTGTCCTTTCGAATTACTGGATTAGACAGCCCTAGAGAGGCATCTGAGCTAGCGCTATTGCTTCGGGCTGGCGCATTGGCGGCACCTATGTATTTTGTGGAAGAGCGCACTATAGGGCCATCTTTGGGCGCTGAAAATATTACATTGGGTATTAAGTCAGTCACTATCGGTATAGTTTTAGTGCTCGCCTTTATGCTTATTTATTATCGGGTTTTTGGCATCTTCGCTAACACAGCATTGGCGGTTAACTTGGTGGTGTTGGTGGCGGTTATGTCAATGCTCGGTGCCACTCTCACGCTGCCGGGTATTGCGGGTATTGTATTGACGGTAGGGATGGCGGTGGATGCTAACGTCTTAATTTTTTCGAGGATTAAGGAGGAGCTTGCAAACGGCCTGCCTCCACAATCAGCGATTAATGCGGGGTATGATCGAGCTTTTGTGTCGATTGTTGATGCTAATATCACAACGTTAATCGTGGCAGTGATTCTCTATGCCATTGGGTCAGGCCCGGTTCAGGGCTTTGCGGTTACGCTATCCATCGGTATTTTGACCTCTATGTTTACGGCCATCGTGGGTACACGAGCGTTGGTGAATTTGACCTATGGTGGTCGAACCATCAAGAAAGTGTGGGTTTAGGAGCTGATCATGACGACACAACGGATTATAGATTTTATGGGTCATCGTAAATTGGCAGCGGTTTTTTCCATCCTGTTGATTTTGGGCTCCCTTTTGTCCTTATCTATCAAGGGATTGACGCTGGGTTTGGATTTTACTGGCGGCACCCAAATTGAGGTGGGTTACCAGCAGCCAGCAGATCTGGAAGCCATTCGCTCACAGCTCGCAGCCGCTAAATTTGATAACCCTGTAGTGATTCATTTTGGCTCCGAGAGCGATGTGCTTATTCGCTTGCAAGAAAAGCCGGAGGCGGGATTGTCTGATAACGTGCTAAAAGCCCTTGGCAATGGTGATAATGGCGTTGAGCTTCGCCGGGTGGATTATGTCGGTCCACAGGTAGGCGACGAATTGCGTGAGGACGGTGGTCTCGGTATGTTGGCGGCACTGGCCATTGTGATGCTTTATGTGGCGATTCGTTTTCAGTACAAGTTCTCTTTGGGAGCGGTGGCAGCCTTGGTTCATGACGTTATTATTACGCTGGGATTTTTCTCGTTGACGGGGTTAGAGTTTGATCTCACCGTGCTTGCCGCAGTGTTGGCGGTTGTTGGTTATTCGCTTAATGACACCATTGTGGTTTCGGATCGTATACGTGAAAACTTTCGACTATTACGAAAAGCCGATGCTTTTTCCGTCATTAATGAGTCCCTGACACAAACACTGGGTCGTACCATCATTACGTCATTTACCACGCTGCTGGTTTTGATGGCGCTGTACTTGTTTGGTGGCGAGTTGATTCATAACTTTGCCGTTGCTTTGATAGTCGGTGTGTTTATTGGTACTTACTCATCCATTTATGTGGCCGCTAATCTATTACTGAGCTTGGGTATGACCCGTGAAAATTTACTGCCGTCCGTGAGGGAAAGCGCCGAATTTGATGAGCTACCCTGATTGAGACAAACTTATAAAAACGCCGCTGAATAGCGGCGTTTTTATTGCGAGGTTTTTTGGGAGAGTCGTAAAAATAGTGACTTTTCTTGTGGAAAAGGAAGTTATCTCCAGTAATCCCAAGCTATTATCACTTTTTCTGGGTACCAGAATTTCCCGTAGCTACCGTTGTAACGAGCCAGAGCATAGGACAAATGCCCCTTCTCTTTGTCCAGGTAGAATTCAGGATTGTGCAGCCATAGCGTAAATTGGTTTCTACATCGATCAAGTTGTCTTCGGGGTTTCCAGTCTCGTTTTTCAGGAAGGGTATAACCTGCATTAAGCCTGGGGTCTCGGCGTAAGATAGTGCATAGGGATTAAATCGGCTTTCAATCTGGATGACGGCCAGCACAACTTCCGGGGATCGGTCCGCGCGAGTGGCGGCACGATGGATCCTTCGGAGCAGGTTGGGTCGCGTCTCGTCGTCAGGTATATATCGTTCAAGCTGGCTTAATTTGGAGAACTCGTCATCAAGGTGGCACTGAGCCACCCGGTGATAACCAACGTTCCCGCATTTTTGATCATGTGACGGCTTGCTCTAGGAAATGTTGAAGGTCAGCGAGAAGAATATTTTGGTTCTCGCCAATTCGTCGATTGCAGTATTCAATGTGGCCCTGTTCTAAGCCTCGGTCACCAACCACAATGCGGTGGGGTAAACCTATCAATTCTATATTGGCTAGCATGACGCCTAAGCGTGCCTTCTCTTCATCCATAAATAGCACATCGTACCCGGCATGTTGTAAGTCTGAATAAAGTTTCTCGCAAGTTTCCCGAACCTGTTCAGATTTGTGCATGTTTATGGGTACCAATGCGATCTGGAAGGGTGCCAGAGCATCTGGCCATATAATGCCTTTATCGTCGTGGTTTTGCTCAATAGCAGATGCCACCACCCGGCTTACACCAATACCGTAACAACCCATTAGCATGACCTGCTCTCGGCCTTCTTCATTTAGTACTTTGGCATTCAAGGCTTCACTGTACTTAGTGCCCAACTGGAAAATATGACCAACCTCGATACCTCGCTTTATTTCCAGAAGACCTTTCCCGTCAGGGCTGGGATCACCTGACACAACATTGCGAATGTCTTCTACTCGTGGCAGCGAACAGTCTCGCTCCCAGTTCACACCAGTGAGATGGGCTCCCTCTTTGTTTGCACCGCAGGCGAAGTTAGCTAAGTGAGCGGCACTTCGGTCTACGATGACTGGAATGTTAAGACCTACTGGCCCCAGCGAGCCAACGCTGCATCCAAGCGCCTGCTTCACTTGCTCTTCGCTGGCAAAGGTAAGAGGTGATGCGACGCCATCGAGTTTCTCGGCTTTGATGTCGTTGAGTACATGCTCGCCGCAGAGTACGAGAGCAACAAATGGTGTATCGTCATCGTCTGATTCGCCCAATACGATCAGTGTTTTGGCTATCTGGTTACGCTCCAGTTTGAGGAATCGACAGACCTCTTCGATACTGTGTTGGTTGGGCGTGGCTACTTCGGTCATTTGGTCTGTGGGGGTAGGACGTTCACCCTCAGGAGCCAAGGCTTCGGCCATTTCGACGTTTGCTGCGAAATCACTATTTGTAGAAAAGGTAATGTCATCTTCTCCCGAGTCAGCCAGTACATGAAATTCATGGGAGTGGTTGCCTCCTATGCTACCGGTATCGGCTAATACCGGCCTGAAATCAAGACCCAGTCGCCTGAAAATAGTGGAGTAGGCCTGATACATCACATCGTACGTCTGTTGCAGGCTTTCTTGGTTGGTGTGGAAGGAATAGGCATCTTTCATCAAAAATTCTCGGGCACGCATAATGCCAAAGCGCGGGCGAATTTCATCTCTGAATTTGGTCTGAATCTGGTAGAAACTGGCGGGTAGCTGTTTATAGCTACGAATATCATTGCGTACCAGATCAGTGATCACTTCTTCGTGGGTAGGGCCAAGGCAGAAAGAGCGATTGTGTCGGTCTTTGATCCGTAATAGTTCTGGCCCATATTGCTCCCATCGTCCGGATTCTTCCCAGAGTTCTGCAGGTTGGATGACGGGCATGAGCACTTCTAAGGCATCAGCTCGATCCATTTCTTCGCGGACAATGGCTTCTACTTTGCGCAACACGCGAAGACCCAATGGTAGCCAGCTATAGAGCCCTGAGGCCAGTTTTCGAGTCATACCTGCACGCAGCATCAGCTGGTGGCTGATGACTTCAGCATCGGCTGGCGTTTCTTTTTGGGTGGAAATCAGGTATTGGCTGGCTCGCATAGTGGCTCTCATCTAGTGACTTTCGTATAGTGACGTTTACATGGCCACTGGTTTTCTATTAGCGGCTGATGGAAAAGACGCTATTTTACGGTGGTGTGTTCTTTGGGTACAGGGCTTAGGGTACAGGCTTGCTACTACAGAAATAAGAGGTATTTACATGTTTGAGCTTCACTCCAAACTAGCGGAGGACACTTTGGTGGTTGGCGAATTTAAGTTGTGTCAGTTGTTGATCCATCGAGATGCGAACTATCCTTGGTTCATTCTGGTACCTAAGCGACCCAAAGTGACAGAGGTTTATCATCTTTCTAAGCAGGACAGAATGCAGTTGATGCAGGAGTCTTGCATACTGGCCGAGGCGCTGGTTGATGTTTTTGCACCTGATAAAATAAATATAGCCGCGCTGGGTAATATGGTGCCTCAACTGCATATGCATCATGTTGCCCGCTACATAACGGACGGTGCTTGGCCAAATCCGATATGGGGAGTCCTTTCTGCTGTGGGTTATCAGCAAGAAGTCCTTGAGCATCGTATTGAGTCTGTAGTCAATGTATTGGTGGGAGATGATTTCAGTCGGCCTTAAGCTATTGCTGGCCTAACCGTGCATACAACCTTCTAGCTCCCGTTTTCCTAGGGTATAATGCGCCGCTTTTACCAATGGGGACGTTTGTCTCGCCTTTTTATAGTTTGATGGCATGACGTGTTGTAATAAAGCTATTCTCTTAAAAAAGAGGAAATCTTCTTCCCCAGCGCCTGATTCGACAGTTTTCGATGCTTTGTTGTTGAGCATCTTTTGATCAATACGGGAATAAATAATGCGTACAAGTTATTGCGGTGTTTTGAATGCAGCGAACATTGATCAGGAAGTAACAATTTGTGGCTGGGTGGATCGCCGTCGCGACCATGGTGGTGTTATTTTTATCGACCTTCGTGATAGGGAAGGTATTGTTCAAGTTGTTTTTGATCCCGATGGTGGTGATCACTTTGAGCGAGCCGATACAGTACGCAGTGAATATGTGCTTCAGGTTAGAGGTAAAGTTCGTGCCCGCACACCAGAAACAGTCAACGCTGATATGCGCACGGGTGAAGTAGAAATTTACGGCTTGGAACTGGAAATTTTAAACACGTCTGACACACCGCCATTCCCACTGGACGAACATAATAAAGTGGGCGAGGACGTTCGTTTAAAATACCGTTATATGGATTTGCGTCGTCCGGAGATGCTGAAGAACTTACGTTTTCGTTCTCAGGTTACCAGCGTGATTCGTAACTATCTGGACGAAAAAGGTTTTTTGGATATTGAAACGCCTATTTTGACTCGTGCCACGCCTGAAGGAGCACGAGATTATTTGGTGCCTAGCCGTACCCACGATGGTAAATTCTTTGCGCTTCCTCAGTCGCCGCAGCTGTTTAAGCAGCTGCTAATGGTTTCTGGTGTTGACCGCTATTACCAAATTGCCAAATGTTTTCGTGATGAAGATCTACGTGCCGATCGTCAACCTGAATTTACCCAGGTAGATGTGGAGTTATCTTTTACCTCTGAAAAGGAGATCATGGCCATTAACGAAGAGATGATTCGCTCTGTCTTCCAGAAAGTACTGGGTGTAGACCTCGGTCATTTTCCCCAAATGCCCCACAGCGAAGCCATGGATAGATTTGGTAGTGACAAGCCAGATTTGAGGATTCCATTAGAGCTGGTGGAAATCAAAGACCTGGTAGCCGCTGTAGACTTTAAAGTATTTTCTGGCCCAGCCAGTGATCCCAAGGGTCGGGTCACCGCATTAAAAGTGCCGGGCGGTAGCAGTATCAGCCGTAAGAAGATTGACGACTACACCAAGTTTGTCGGCATCTACGGCGCCAGAGGTCTGGCCTATATTAAAGTCAATGATAAGGATGATTTGGAAGAAGGTCTGCAATCACCGATCGTTAAATTCCTTCCTAATGAGGCTCGCGCCGCCATCCTCGAGCGCACGGGTGCAGAAAATGGTGATCTGATTTTCTTTGGTGCCGATAAGGGCAAGGTTGTATCTGAAGCTCTGGGTGCATTGCGTTGTAAATTGGGTGCAGACCTTGATCTGTATACCTGTGATTGGGCACCATTGTGGGTCATTGACTTCCCCATGTTTGAAGAGACCGGCGATGGCAACTGGGCATCGTTACATCATCCTTTTACACGTCCATCCTGTACTGCTGAAGAAATGGAAGATGATCCGGAAAATGCACTGTCTCTCGCCTACGACATGGTGTTGAATGGCACTGAGCTGGGCGGTGGTTCTATTCGTATTCATAATCCAGCCATGCAGAAAACCGTCTTCCAAGTACTGGGAATTGGGGATGAAGAGGCCAATGAGAAATTTGGTTTCCTCGTAGATGCGCTCAGCTACGGCTGTCCTCCCCATGGTGGATTAGCATTTGGTTTGGATCGTCTGATTATGTTGATGACGGGCAGTGATTCCATTCGTGATGTGATGGCCTTCCCCAAAACACAGTCAGCAGCCTGCGTAATGACCGACGCGCCTGGATCGGTGGACAACAAACAATTACGTGAGCTGAATATTCGCTTGAGAGAGAACCCGGCGAGCGAAAAAATCGCTACTGCAGAAGGTAGTGCTTAAACTGATTCACTAAAACAGTAGCTCGGGTAAGTCAGGAGAGTATGTATGGCTGGTCATAGTAAATGGGCCAATATTAAGCACCGTAAAGCGGCTCAAGATGCTAAACGGGGCAAGACTTTCACCAAGTTAATTCGAGAGCTAGTGGTTGCCACCAAGGCCGGTGGCCCCAACCCTGAAGATAACCCTCGGTTACGTGCAGCGGTAGATAAGGCGCTGGGCTCTAATATGAAACGCGACACCGTCGAGAAGGCAATGGCGCGTGGCGCAGGGGCTGGCGAAAGTGACAATTACGATGAAATTACTTATGAAGGCTATGGGGTTGGTGGTATAGCTGTTCTCGTGGAGTGCATGACCGACAATCGTAATCGAACCGTCTCTGACGTACGTCATGCCTTTGACAAACGCGGAGGTAACCTGGGGACTGATGGCTCTGTTGCGTATTTGTTTGCTCGCACCGGGCAAATCAGTTTTGCGCCGGGTGCCGATGAAGAACAAATTATGGAAATAGCGCTCGAGGCGGGCGCTGAAGATGTTTTGACCAATGATGATCAGTCCATTGATGTGATAACGGCCTGGGAAGATTTTGCCGCAGTGAAAGACGCCATTGTCGCTGCAGGTTTAGAGCCTGATGATGCAGAGATCACTATGCTGGCTTCTATCACAGTCCCGCTGGCTAAAGAGGGTGCTGATAAAGCATTGGCATTAATCGACAGCCTTGAAGATTTGGACGATGTCCAAAATGTATACACCAATGCCGATATTTCACTTGAAGTGATGGGGCAACTTGGTTGAGCACTGAGCAGAGAACGTGAGCTAAATTTTTTAACCAAAGGTAGTCCAACAACGAGTAATCAACGGAGACATAGAGATGAAAGTACTAAAAAAGACTGATGACTATACCGTCTATCAAAAGCGTTCAGGTCGTTATTCCGTCATTGGTGCGGATAACAGCCCCATCAATGGTGACGAAAAAGTCAAAATTCTCGTAGCTGAGGGTATTGTGAAAAAAGCCGTGGCTGCACCTGAACCTGAAGTTGTTGAAGAGGCCGTAGCGGAAGAGGCTGTTGCAGAAGAAGTTCCTGCCGAAGAACCTCTTGCTGAAGCAGAAAAACCTCCAGCAGAAGAAGAGCCTGAAACAAAAGAATAATCTAACGTTTTGTTTCAGAAAAGGTGGCTTATTTAAGCCGCCTTTTTTATTGTTTGGAATAAGTATGTGTAGCGCTTCGCTAAGAGGCAGGCTAGCCAACGGTTTGTCAGTCCTGCAGAGGTCACGCTTTTTGTGGTCGGAGTAAACTTGAGAAACTGGTTGTGTCGTTTGCTAGAATTCATATTCTGCCTAATTATCGGAAGTAATCTATGCAGCTGAAAAACCTATATATACAGCGCTAATAAAACCAACAAATAACCAAAATATACACATTAACGTTACTGTAATCGAAATCACTACTAGTTTAGTGCGATTTAATGGAATCAGAACACAGAGGGCTAATAGAAATATTCTGCCCACGACATAGAACGCGAACGAGCTAGGAAGACACTTAATGGGCAGTAAAAATATAGGCGGCCCAAGCATAACTGAATATAGTTGAAGATCGCCTGGAGATGACTCCAGCTTTGCTGCGGTTAAAAATACAATGATTGGCGTTAATACGAACGATAATATAACAATTACATTTTTCTGTGTTTTAGGAGCAGCACCAATGATGATTCTTAGCTGAATAAGCTATAGGGAAACATAACAGCTTATTCAAAAGCCTATGGCCTTATATCACTTTGGCCCCCTTATCTCGGGAAAAATGATTTTCGGTCAAGGCTATTCCTGTTTATTTGAAATGGGTTCAAGAAAATAGAAAAATTCGGTTGTTTGGTAAGAAAAGCCTAATCCATGTTTTTATTTTCCAATCCCTTTGCACTGAGCATAAGCCAACACCTTTTAAAATCAAAGACTAAATGCTACTTTTCACTTGAACAGGAGTCACTGGTTCTATTTCTCGTTCATAGCAGGGCCTACTGATCTACGGGAGTAGCGTATACAAAATAACCAACAATATTTGATAGACATAAGCCTGTGGGAAGGTGCAGGGGCGCGACTGCTTAGGGCTTGTTTTTTTTACTGGTTAATATACTGTGGCAATATACAGTATTGGCGGTATTTATGGCATGACCATTATTCTTGGTATAGACCCTGGTTCCCGCAAAACCGGCTTTGGCGTCATCAAGGTCATGGGCTCAGCAGTTGAGTATGTCACCAGCGGAATTATCCGTTTGCCCACTGGTGAGCTACCGGCTCGTCTCAAAGTAATTTTTGATAGTGTTGCTGAAATCATTGTCGATCATCAGCCTTTAGAAATGGCCGTCGAAGACGTATTCTTTGCTCGCGACCCACGCGCTGCACTGAAGTTAGGGCAGGCCAGAGGGGCTGCTATTGTGGCGGGTGTTACAGCAGGATTACCTGTAGCAGAATATGCTGCGCGATCAGTGAAGCAGTCCGTGGTCGGAACCGGCGCCGCAAGTAAGGAGCAAGTGCAACATATGGTAAAACAATTGTTAAGGCTTCCTTCAGCGCCTGCCGAGGATGCTGCCGATGCGTTAGCTGTGGCTCTTTGTCATGCCCAAACGTCACGTACGGCCACCAGTATTGGTATTCAGGTTCGTTACTCGAAGGGTAGGCTGAAAGAAATAGAAAGAAACGAGGTCTAGGAGAGCGCGTGTGATAGGTCGAATTGAAGGGATCTTGCTCGAAAAGCAGGCGCCAGAATTGCTGATTGATATTCAGGGTCTTGGGTACGAGGTATTGGTCTCTCTGAACACCTTTTTTGATTTACCTGCACTGGGTGAAAAAATAACGCTTCGTACACACTTTGTTGTAAGGGAAGATGTACAGCAATTATATGGTTTTGTTGATACTCGTGAGCGTGAGTTATTCCGCTCCTTAATTAAGGTGAGTGGAGTGGGGCCAAAAATGGCGCTGGCTATTCTCTCAGGAATGACCACGACTGACTTTGTGCATTCGGTGCAGACCAATGACACAGCAACGCTGGTAAAATTGCCCGGTGTTGGCAAGAAAACAGCGGAACGCCTGATTGTGGAAATGCGTGACAGGTTGGAGAACTTTGGCGGTGCGGCTAGTCTCGGCATGTCGTCAGCATCTGCCGATAATCAGCCCAATGCGGTAAAAGAGGCAGAGAGCGCGCTGATTACTCTTGGCTATAAGCCCCAAGAAGCCGCCCGTATGGTCAATGCCTGTACTGGTGAAGAAAAAACCAGTCAAGAATTGATACGTCAGGCACTAAAAAGCATGATTAAAACCTAGACTGAGCAAGATATACTTTCGCCATGATTGAAACTGACCGCCTTATATCCCCCGAAGCCTCTATCCAAGAGGATCGTTTTGACCGTGCTATTCGCCCGTTAAGTCTCAATGATTATGTTGGTCAGCAGGCAGTTCGGGAGCAAATGGACATTTTTATTGGTGCGGCCCGAAACCGTGGAGAGCCATTGGATCACACCTTGATATTTGGTCCGCCTGGTCTCGGTAAAACAACACTGGCCCACATTATTGCCAATGAGATGGGGGTTGGTCTGAAAACCACATCGGGCCCAGTGCTGGAGAAGGCGGGTGACCTCGTGGCTTTGATGACCAACCTGGAACCTGGTGATGTGTTATTTATCGATGAAATTCATCGGTTGAGTCCAGTTGTAGAAGAGATCATCTATCCTGCGATGGAGGACTACCAGCTGGATATCATGATCGGGGAAGGGCCCGCCGCTCGTTCCATAAAACTGGATATCCCCCCCTTTACCCTCGTGGGTGCGACAACGCGTGCGGGCTTGCTAACATCACCCCTGCGGGACAGATTTGGCATTGTACAAAGGCTAGAATTTTATTCAGTTGAAGAGCTAAGCACTATAGTTGCTCGCTCCGCCGGTATTCTTGGCGTACATCTGGATGAGTCGGGTGCCGGAGAAATTGCTCGTCGTTCTAGGGGTACTCCTAGAATAGTCAATCGCCTGTTGAGACGAGTCAGAGACTATGCCGAGATCAAAGCCGATGGCAATATTACGACTCAGGTAGCGGATCAGGCTCTTAGTATGCTAAATGTGGATACCAGTGGTTTCGATCATATGGATCGACGGCTGATGCTGGCGATTATGGAGAAATTCGATGGTGGCCCAGTGGGGGTTGATAACTTAGCCGCGGCCATCAGTGAAGAGCGAGATACCATTGAAGATGTACTGGAACCCTATCTTATTCAGCAGGGCTATATGATTCGAACGCCACGGGGGCGTATGGTTACTCACTTGGCTTATCAGCACTTTGGTTTGCCTAGTCCAAAAAAATTAATAAATAACTAGGTTTAATGGATAAATGACTGAAGAATATTGTCTACCCATCCGTGTTTATGTCGAGGACACTGATGCGGGTGGTATTGTCTATTATGCCAACTACCTAAAATATTTTGAACGCGCCCGTACTGAGCTGATTCGCACACTGGGTTACGATAAACCTGCTTTGTTTGGCGGCCTACAGTTTGTCGTACATTCTGTGGAAGTAACGTATCGACAGCCAGCCGTATTAGATGATCAGATTGTGGCTAAGGCTAAGCTCCTCTCCGTGTCGCGAACGTCATTTACCATTGCTCAGAAAGTATTGAGAAATAACGAGGTGTTGGTTGAGGGGTTGGTCAAGGTGGCCTGCATCAATCATGAAAGAAAACGGCCTGCAGCGATACCGGCCGACATGCTGCGAACACTTCAGGCAGCCGTATAGGGTTAGAGTAGAATAAAAAAGGGAGTAGCGTGTGACAGAACAACTATCTTTGTGGAGTTTGATTGCAAATGCCACTGTACTGGTGCAATTTGTGATGGCCTTGTTATTTATAGCTTCAATGACTTCCTGGGTGATGATTGTTCAGCGTGGCATATATCTCAGAAGTGCCAGTCGAAACTTGCGCGACTTTGAGGATAACTTTTGGTCAGGGGTTGATTTGAACGAGCTGTACCACAATAGTGGCACTCATGCCACAGCTGAGGGGTTAGCCAGTGTTTTTCGTGCGGGCTACCGTGAGTTCAATCGTCTTACTCAACAAAGTAATGCCGATCCGGATGCGGTGATGGAAGGTACGGAGAGGTCTATGCGGGTGGCGTTGTCTCGTGAAGAAGAAAAGCTCAACCGCAACTTACCGTTTCTCGCCAGTGTTGCTTCAGTCAGCCCCTATATCGGTCTATTCGGAACTGTCTGGGGAATTATGAATTCCTTTCGTGGGCTAGCGAACGTTCAACAAGCTACGTTGGCGACTGTCGCACCTGGTATTTCCGAGGCCCTAATTGCTACTGCTATGGGATTGTTTGCTGCCATCCCCGCGGTATTGGCATATAACCGTTATTCTTCCTCTGCAGACAGTATCTTTAGTGGTTATGAGACGTTCTCTGAAGAATTTTCGAGCATTCTGCACCGTCGGGTTCATAGTGACTAATCATGAAATATTCCAGACATAAGCGGCGACTGGTTGCTGAAATTAATGTCGTACCCTATATCGATGTGATGTTGGTGCTGTTGATTGTTTTTATGGTGACGGCGCCCTTACTGATGCAGGGTGTGAAAGTTGAATTGCCTCAGGCGCCTTCAGTGCCGTTTGGAAATAAGGATCAGGATCCACTTATCGTTTCTATTAAGGCTGACGGTTCTTATTATCTTGATTTAGGGAATGGTGAAAATATTCAAGAAACTTTGTCTTCAATTATTGAAAAAGTAACTAAAGTTTTGCGCCAGCAACCGAAAACACCGGTGCTTGTATGGGGTGACGCTCGTGTGAACTACGGTGAAGTGGTGACCTTAATGAGCGAGTTGCAGAATTCTGGGGCACCTTCTGTCGGGCTTGTCACTGAGTCACCAGGAAATAAATAATTGTTGTGGTAACGGGAAAGGTTTTTTCATATTCAGTAGCCACGTTGGTGAGCATCGTAATCCATGCTCTCATTTTAGCCATACTGATCGTTCAGTGGGAGCCGGAAAAGAGTGCGAGAAAAACGGCCCCGCCAAAGTATGTTCAAGCCAAGCTGATACAGATGGAGGAAAAAGCCAAACCCAAACCCAAACTCAAGGCAAAGCCCAAATCAAAGCCCAAGCCCAAGGCAAAACCCAAATCAAAACCCAAATCAAAGCCCAAGGCAAAACCCAATCCTAAGCCTAAAGCAAAGCCAAAGGTTGAACCCACGCCAGTACCGAAGACTGATAATCAGCAGTTGGAACAGAACTTGGCGAGTGCGTTAGCTGATGAGGAGGACTTTCTGGTTGCGGAGAATGAGGAGCAGCTGGCAAGTAGCTATTCAGCGTATATTTTTGAGCGTGTTGCTGGAAATTGGAATCGCCCACCCAGTGCCCGTCGGGGAATGGAGGTGGAATTACTGATACAGTTGGTTCCTACGGGTCAGGTGGTCAGTGTGATGATATCCAAATCCAGTGGTAACCCGGCATTTGACCGTTCAGCTGAACAGGCAGTGCATAAGGCGGGTAGATTCGATAAATTAAAGGAGCTCCCACCCTGGGTGTTTAACGATTATTTTCGTAAATTGCGGTTGGTTTTTCGTCCGGAAGATTTAAGGTTGTAGATAGTGAGAAAATTAATATGAGAAAGCTGACGTGAGAAAACTAGGCGCTACCCTCAGTCTTTACCTGTTCACTCTGGTATTTCCATTGTCTGGTATTACAGAGTTAACCATAGAAATTACCCATGGAGTGGATAGCCCAAGTCGTATTGCAGTACCTCCCATTACCCAGGTGGGTCAACCTTTACCAGAAGATATTAGTAAGATTGTATCTGCTGACTTGGAGCGAAGTGGTCTGTTTATGCCCCTTCCCCGTCATGATATGTTGTCGTTTCCATCTACAGCAAAAGAGGTCTATTACCGAGATTGGCGAATACTGGGTGCCGAATACTTGGTGGTAGGTAAGGCTGTCAATCAGTCGGGGCGTTATCAAATCAGTTTTAGTCTGTTGGAGGTTCACGGCGAACGAAAATTATTTACTAAAGTTGTGGAAGGCCCAGCTACACAGCTCCGAGATTTGGCTCATTATATTAGCGACCAGGTTTATCAAGCAGTAACGGGAATTCCAGGTGCATTTTCAACACGAGTAGCCTACGTCACAGCCATACCTGTCAATGGCAAAAGGACCTTCCAGTTGATGGTTGCAGATGTCGATGGTGCTCGGGAGCGGCTGTTACTTGAGTCGAAGCAGCCGATTATGTCACCGGCGTGGTCGCCGGATGCGACGGAGCTCGTTTATGTTTCATTTGAAACGGGGCGTCCGGCCATTTTCCGACAAAAGCTAGCGACTGCAGCTCGTGAACAGTTAACCAATTTTAGGGGATTAAATGGGGCGCCATCTTGGTCACCAAATGGTAAGACGTTAGCATTGGTTCTATCTAAGGATGGAAATCCTGAGATTTATACTTATGAGTTTTCGACTCGAAAATTCACCCGCAGAACCACTCACTTTGCTATCGATACCGAGCCAAACTGGACACCAGATGGAAAGTCGCTGATTTTCACTTCTGATAGGGGGGGTACCCCACAAATTTACAAGCTAGCCATCGCCTCAGGGCGGGTAGAACGCTTAACCTTCAGGGGGTCGTATAATGCTAGGCCAAGGCTTGCTTCTGATGGGAGAACGTTGGTGATGGTACATCGTGATAACGGTAGTTTTCATATCGCATCACAGGATTTGGTCACCGGAGACTTTAGAGTTCTAACACAAACGCATCTGGATGAATCTCCAACAGTTGCACCTAATGGCGCAATGTTGCTGTATGCCACTAAGCAGGGCAATAAGGGGGTGTTGGCTGCGGTATCATTAGATGCAGGAGTGAAGTTTTTACTGCCGGCAAGGCGAGGTGATGTACGCGAACCGGCATGGTCGCCAAAATAACTTATCTGGTAACAAAAAGTAATTATTACTACTATAGGCTGATAACCTCTCACTACATATAGGATTGGAGAAAATAATGAAGACCCAACTACTCAAATATGGCGTAATGGCTACATTCCTGGCAGCTCTACTTGCTGGTTGCTCCAGCACTGATACTACGGATACCTTCAGTGCGGGGGGAGCAACATCTATACCCAGTAATCAGGTGTCCACTGGCACTGCAGATTCTGCCGGTATCAGCGGTTCTTCGCTGGATTCAGATAGCTCTGTGTCACGTGTTTTCTACTTCGAGTTTGATAGAGCTATTCTTAATTCAGAAGCTCGTGCTGCCCTGCGTATCCACGCGCAAACGCTGCGTAAAAACCCCGTCAATATACGTCTGGAAGGACATGCAGATGAGCGTGGTACTCGTGAATACAATATGGCGTTGGCTGAGCGTCGCGCTAACTCAGCTAGAGACTTTCTCGTTCAAGAAGGTGTCAATGGAGCATTGATTGAAGTGATTAGCTATGGGGAAGAAAGCCCTACTTCAGTTGATAGCAATAAAGAGTTTTGGACGCTGAATCGCCGCGTTGAACTTAAATAAATCGTACTGCCAGACTTTTTTAGTATCCCCGTCCGGTTCTGGAAGCAGTGCCGGATTTCTTTGTTTTTGTGTGACGTGTTGTCGCCTTAAGGGTACTGTCAAGGTTGGCCTAAATTTGTTCAATTAGGATGTTTTCCCGTATGCGTATACAAGCTGGCTCGGTGTTTTTCGGTCTCTTTTTATCGATCTCTACTCAGGCTGCCGCTCCCGTTGAGGAGGTTGGCGTTCAGCCATCACGGCCTGTTAATGCGACGCCCCAGGCTTCTGTGCCTTCGGCGCTGCTTCAGACAAGTGGTGTGCACTACCAGCTACAACTTCTACAGGACGAAATTAGAAACTTACGCGGCATGATAGAAGAGTTGAATTACGAGGTCAGTCAGTTGAAAACGAGGCAAATGGATGACTATATAGATATTGACCGCCGCTTCAGTGCTATCTCGGCGGGTGGCGCCGTAAGCCCTGCTCGATCTTCTTCAGCTAGTGTTGTGGGTACATCTAGTGACGCGGGTAGTGTTCCTGCAGCAGTCACTTCCGATGAAGTAGAGCATTATACTCATGCCTATAATCAGCTGAAAGCTGGAGAAATCAAAGGATCCATTGCTCTCTTCAAAGAACACAATGCTAAATATCCGAATGGAAAATACGTAGCCAATTCGTATTACTGGTTGGGTGAAATTTATGTGTTACAAGGCAAATTAGAGCCGGCTCGTGAATCTTTTTCGATGGTAGTGGATAATTACCCTGCTCATCGAAAAGCGTCGGATTCAACCTTTAAACTAGGGCAGGTTTATTATTTGCTCGGTGATAAAGCTAAGGCCAGAGCGCTACTGGACAAGTCGGCGGAGGGTAATGACAATTCAGCAAGATTGGCTCGTAGTTATCTGAAAGATAATTTTTAGTTCTGAAGTGCTTTAGATTACATTCCTTCGTGCAATAGTCCCGAAGATCGTCTTTTTCAGTTAGACTGCGCGATTTACGCTGTTCAGTTTCTATCTCATGGATCAATCAATTCTACGTATAACCGAAATTTTTTATTCTCTGCAAGGAGAATCATCTGCTGTGGGTCTCCCGACAGTATTTGTACGCCTAACAGGCTGCCCATTACGCTGCCATTATTGTGATACAGAATATGCCTTTTATGGCGGTGAACGCCAATCAGTAACAGCTGTTATTGAAAGGGTAGCAAGCTTTAAGGCCGTTCAGGTCTGTGTGACAGGGGGCGAGCCGTTAGCGCAAAAAGCTTGTTTACCTTTGATGAAGGAGCTGTGCGATCAAGGGTATCAGGTGTCCCTTGAAACGTCAGGTGCGTTATCTGTTGCAGAAGTGGACCCTCGGGTTGTCAAAGTGTTAGATTTGAAAACGCCTGCTTCTGGTGAGGTGAGTCGTAATATTTACGAGAATATGGTCTACCTTCAGTCTAGTGATCAGGTGAAGTTCGTTATCTGTGACAGACAGGATTATGAGTGGGCTAGACTCAAAATAGATGAGTTGAAGCTAGCCGATAAAGTTGAAAACATTCTGTTTTCTCCTAGTGCTGGCCAGCAGAATGCCACTGAGTTGGCTGAGTGGATATTGGCTGATCACCTTCAGGTGCGATTTCAACTTCAGTTACACAAGATATTATGGAATGACGAGCCGGGACATTAAGTGGCAATGAAAGATCCTGATAAAAAAGCGGTCGTGTTGGTATCTGGTGGTCTTGATTCCACTACTGTACTGGCCTTGGCCCGAGAGCAAGGGTATCTATGTTATACCCTCAGCTTTGACTATGGTCAGCGGTCTCATGCAGAGCTGGCGGCCGCTAGACATGTTTCGACAGTAATGGGCGCAGAAGAACACAAGGTAGTAATACTTGATCTGCGAACAATTGGGGGGTCTGCATTGACCGATGACAATATTGACGTGCCGGAAGAGGAAACTTCTGGAATTCCCGTCACCTATGTTCCAGCTCGCAACACGGTATTTCTTTCTATTGCGCTGGGCTGGGCTGAGGTGTTGGGTGCCCAGGATATTTTTATCGGTGTGAATGCGGTGGATTACTCCGGTTATCCTGATTGCCGCCAAGAATATATCGAAGCATTTGAGAAAATGGCCAACCTCGCCACAAAATCAAGTGTGGAGGGGCATTACCTCAGAATTAATAAGCCGCTGATCAATTTGACCAAGGCAGATATTATTCGTCAGGGTGTTGAAATTGGTGTGGACTACACACATACAGTGTCCTGTTACCAAGCTACAGAAGAGGGTTTGGCTTGTGGTAAGTGCGACAGTTGCCGTCTCCGAAAAATCGGATTTGAGCAAGCAGGTCTTGATGACCCCACCCTTTATGTCTTAGTCAAATAAACACTTGATTTTTAGTTGACCATAAGTAAGATATGCGCCTCTTCTGAGGGCCGTTAGCTCAGTTGGTAGAGCAGTTGGCTTTTAACCAATTGGTCGCTGGTTCGAATCCAGCACGGCCCACCAAATTACAAAAACTTCCCTTGCGGAGGTTTTTTTGTGCGTAATACATTGGTCAGTTAATATAAGTTTTTTATGAAGACTATTTTGGTGAAGTGAGTAATCCATAGTCTCTAGAGCTTAGCATCGAATAGTAAGCGCTAGTGGATTATCGGCTTGGTCAGTCAGATATGGTAAAATTAAAGTATTACGTATTATCGAACTAGTCTTATGAATCAGTCTCCCAAACTACAAATTGCAGAAATGTCCACCCACCGAGACGTGGTTGAGCAGTATTTGGGCCAGATTTACGATGAGCCTAAGTACGCGTACGAAGAGGAGGCAACGTATAAGGCTCGAATTAAGCAGCTTATAAAAGAGAAGAATGCGGTCATTGTGGCCCATTACTACACAGATAAGGTTGTTCAGCAGTTGGCAGAAGAGACCGGAGGGCTTGTTTCAGATTCATTGGAAATGGCGCGATTTGGAAATAGTCATCCGGCCTCTACACTGATGGTGGCAGGGGTTAGGTTTATGGGAGAGACTGCCAAAATTCTTACCCCAGAAAAAAAAGTTCTGATGCCCACTCTGGAAGCAACTTGTTCTCTAGATATCGGTTGTCCGGCAGAGGACTTCAGTGCTTTTTGCGATCAGCACCCCGATCGTACCGTTGTTGTTTACGCAAATACATCAGCAGCTGTTAAGGCTCGAGCAGATTGGGTTGTTACTTCGAGTATTGCACTGGATGTGGTGGATTACCTCGATAGTTGCGGTGAGAAAATCTTGTGGGCACCTGATAAATATCTTGGTAGTTATGTTCAGAAAAAGACGGGTGCAGATATGCTCCTTTGGGATGGGAGTTGTATAGTACATGAAGAGTTTAAGTCACAGGGTGTGGCCGACCTCAAGAGCGTTTATCCAGATGCTGCAGTATTAGTTCATCCTGAATCGCCTGAAGCCATGGTTGAGATTGCCGATGCTGTGGGTTCAACCTCTCAGCTGATCAAGGCGGCTCAAACCCTACCAAACAAGCAAATGATCGTCGCGACTGATATTGGTATTTTCCACAAAATGCAGCAAGCAGCACCAGATAAAGAACTGATAATCGCGCCCACTGCTGGTGAGGGCGCGACTTGTCGAAGCTGCGCCAGTTGTCCATGGATGGGTATGAATCATCTGAAAAATTTAATGGAGTCCCTGGAGCATGGTACCAATGAGATTTATGTTGACTCATTAGTTGGGAGTATGGCTATGGTGTCGTTACAGCGAATGCTGGATTTCCGTGAACTGTAATTGTCGGCAGAGCCCGGTTTAAAGTAAGGCTCAGGCTAAAAGGCTCCATGAGTTTTTATTGCAAGCTAGGTGAGTTTATTTAAATAACTCCTGCATTTTCTTTTCTTGTATGGCTACATCGCGTAGTTGCTGGTCAATAATGGCTGTTTGTTTGTAATCATGAATTAGTAGTTTTCGAGCATAGCTAAACTGATCTCGGGCTTGGTCGAATGCGCCATTAAGCATGAAATATTGTGCGCGAGCCTTATGGACACCGGAAATATTGCCTGCTAGGCCTCGAACCTCAGCAAGTTGATACCAAACAAGCGGTGTGTTTTGACGACGTTGAGCAAGGTCTTTAAGAACGAGTTCTGATTCATAAAAACGGTTAGCTTTGAGGTAGGTTTCGGCCAGAGACATTTGGAGAGGGTAGCTACTTGGATGGACCTTTAGTATCTTTTTGGTCTTGCTGATAGCAAGACCAAACTTTTTTTCAGCCCTGTCCATCTTGATATCAGCGAGCAGGTAGGTTAACCGATCTGGCGACTTTTCTAATAGGCGGTTCAGAGAAAGCCTTGCTGCTGAATAATGTCCCTTAGCGCTTTGGGTCAAGGCCAGCCCGTATTGTGCAGCTTCCCTGTTGAGGCTGTTTCCATCTAATTCATGCTGAAATCTATTCAGGGAAACGCTTGGGTTTTTGTCGATAGTGATGATGGCTCGAATACGCATCAGGTGGTATTCGATATTATCCTGATACTGTTTTGGTGGGTACTGGCTAGCACGATTCCTAGCATCAGCCACACGGTTTTCGGTAAGTGGGTGGGTGAGTAAAAATTCAGGGGGTTTGCTTCCAGTGTAACGAGTGTTTTTAAGGATTTGTTCGAACATGGCAGACATTCCATGCGGATCCATGCCTGCTTCGGCCATTGTTTGGATGCCAATGCGGTCAGCCTCTTGCTCGCTTTGGCGGCTGTATCGGAGCGTGCTACCCTGGCTTGCCGCCATGGCCCCCGTCATTGCTGCCATGGCCGCATCACCACCTACGGTAACGGCTAAGACTAGGGCTCCTAACATTCCTGCCATGGTCGCTGTTGAGTTTCTTTTTTGTGTTTCTAGCCTGCGAGCAAAGTGTCGCTGGCTTAAGTGAGCAATTTCGTGAGACAGCACTGAAGACAATTGATCTTCGGATTCTGCATAGTTGAACAAGCCGGTATGAACACCAAGAACTCCGCCAGGTACAGCGAAGGCATTCATTGAAGAATTGTCGATGGCAATAACTTCTAGTCTGTGATCCTGAAGCTGACTATGTAAGGATAGCTTGGAGATAAGTCTTTCCAGGTAGTCAAGTAATAATGTGTCGTTGGATTCATGGATTCTGCCGCGATAAGCCATCAGCCAGGCTCGCCCAAGTTCGTGTTCCTTTTGAGGAGAAACGATAGCAGAGGTGCTGTCTCCTAGTGAAGGTAGCTTGATGTTCGCGCTCTGAGTGGAAACCGTTAGCACAGTAAGAGCCAACGGTATCAGGGTGTATCGATTGAAAAGTTTAAACAGCACGGTTAAATAAGTCCTTAGGTACGCAGTGATATAAGCCGTTTGCTGATAGTAACGTAAGTCTATGACTGAATTCATGGGAATTAGTGCGTTTTTAGTTTAAAAATGCGTCTGCTCCGAAAAGGATGTCGGCTTTTCTTGAAGCATGCGCGCGGATTCCGTAATCTGCGGCATGGACGTATGTCTTACCAGTCTTAGGAAATATTATGTGGAAAGTGCTAGGAAGTTGGGTGAATCGCTATTTTGGTGAAGAAGAGGCCGTTCTTCTGGCGCTGTTACTAGCGGTCGCTCTCGTGGTGGTGGCTACCATGGGTGAAATTATGGCGCCCTTTGTAGCGGCGCTCATTTTTGCTTTTTTACTGCAGGGTGGGGTCAATCGGTTAGAGCGATGGAAAGTGCCAAGATTAGTCGCGGTGACCCTAGTCTTCCTGATTTTCATCGGTGCCTTTTTAGCTATTTTGATTATCCTTCTCCCTTTGATCGGGCGCCAAGCTGCAAACCTAGCTGGTGAGGTGCCCGCCATGGTCAAACATTGGCAAGATGTATTGCTGTTGCTCCCCGATCAATATCCCCACCTGATTTCAGAGGATCAGCTACAAGAGCTGCTGGGGCAAGCATCACGCGAGGTGGCGGGTATGGCCGAACGGTTGGTGAGTTTTTCTTTCAGCACGTTCCCTAGTGTGGTGGCCATGATGGTCTATCTGGTATTAGTGCCGCTGTTAGTGTTCTTTATGCTCAAGGATAAAGATGAGTTGATGTCCTTGATGTCCGGCCTGTTACCCCATCAGCGGCCGGTTATGTGGAAAATTTGGCACGAGATGGATGTCCAGATGGCCAACTATGTACGCGGTAAGACGATTGAAATACTATTGGTTGGTTTTGTGAGTTATGCCGTATTTTTGGTTATGGGCTTAAACTATGCAGCGCTCTTGGCCTTGTTAGTGGGGTTGTCGGTCGTTATTCCCTACATTGGTGCTGTGGTCGTCACTATCCCAGTAACGGTGGTTGCCTACTTTCAGTGGGGCTGGGGGGGTGAGTTGTTCTGGTTGATGGCGATTTACGGAATTATTCAGGGTATAGACGGTAATGTTTTGGTCCCGATGTTGTTTTCCGAAGCGGTTAATCTACACCCTATTGTGATTATCCTTGCTGTGTTGGTATTTGGTGGCCTCTGGGGTTTTTGGGGTGTATTTTTTGCGATTCCTTTGGCGACGCTGGTAAAAGCACTTTATAACGCCTGGCCGAGAACTGATGTGCCTATTTCGGTGTCCGAATAGTTCTATAAAGTAGTTTCATGAAGTGATTCTATAAATAGCTCTACAAATAAAATCGGAATCCCGGTGTCGATGATATGAAAAAAACCTCAGTAGCGTTTATTTACTTGTTTGTCGCCATGTTTGGTTGGAGCCAGGCGCTAGCGGCTCGTCCATGCCATGATATTCAGGTTGAAGATAGCGGTCAGATTGCACAGAGCGATAGTGATCATTCGGAATACCGTTATTTGCAGTTGCCTAACCAAATGCAGGTGTTGCTCGTGTCAGACAAAAAAGCTGACAAGGCGGTGGCGGCGCTGGATGTCTTTGTCGGTAGTTCTCACGATCCGATTAAACGGCAGGGGCTGGCACATTTTTTGGAGCATATGCTGTTTTTGGGTACCGACCGCTACCCAGAGGCAGATGAGTATCAGGCATTTATTAGTCAGCATGGTGGGCGGCATAATGCCTACACCTCTTTTGATCATACCAACTATTTTTTCGATATAAAACCTGAAGATCTTGATTCTGCACTGGATCGTTTTTCCCGGTTCTTTGTGGCACCACTATTTAATGCTGAGTATGTGGATCGAGAGAAAAATGCTGTGCATTCCGAGTACAAGGCCAGAATTAAAAATGATTATCGCCGTCAGTTGAATGTTTTTAGTGAGGTGGCTAACCCTAATCATCCTGCCTCGAAATTCAGTGTGGGAAATCTGGACACATTGGCAGATAACAAGGAGAGTAATGTTCGAGATGATCTGCTGGCATTCTACCGACAACATTACTCTGCCAATCGGATGACCCTCGTGGTTTTGGCGCCGAATTCGCTAGATGAACTCGAGTTGATGGTGCGTCCGCGCTTTGAGCAAGTGCCTAATACGCAAAGTGAGCAGCCTGAACATGGGCAGGCACTTTTTGAGAAGGGCAAATTACCATTATTGTTATCTCTTCAGCCAGTTCAGGAGCTGAGGGAGTTGTCGGTGACAATGCCATTGCCACCAGTGCATGAATATTATCGACAGAAGCCCCTGGCTTACCTTGGAAACCTCATTGGACATGAGGGTGAAGGTAGCTTGTTGTCCTTGCTCAAATCGAAAGGCTGGGCAGAAAGCCTGCGGGCCGGGGCAGGCGTTTCGGGTCAAAATGGTAGTTCTTTTGATATTACTGTTGGGTTGACCCCTAGCGGCTTGTCGAGCTGGCAGCAGGTATTAGCACTTATTTTCCAGGAAATTGCCTTAGTGGCAGAGCAGGGGGTGACTGAGTGGCGCTTCCAGGAGCAGGGTGCCTTGGCAGAGATGCAGTTTCGTCACAAAGAATTGGGTGACCCTGTACACCGAACCAGTCAGCTGGCGAATCAGTTGCATAAATACCCCTATAAGGATGTGATGCGCGGTCCCTACCGTATGGATGTGTTTGATCCTGAGATGATTGCTGAAATGTTGGCTCTGATGAAACCAGGCAATGCCCTGGTCACATTGATGGCGCCAGGAGTAGAAGTAAATAAAGTGTCAACTCTTTACCAGGTACCTTATAGCGTTGTCCAGTTACCAGAAACAGGGGTAAAAGTAAGCGCAGAGGGATTGCAGCTACCTCGGGCGAATGACTTCCTGCCTGCCAGTTTCGTGCTTAACCATCCTGGGAAAGTGGATGAGCCTGGATGGCCTCTATTGTTGGTAGATAAGCCGGAATATCGTCTGTGGAATTATTCTGATGACTATTATCAGGTTCCCAAGGCTCAGTTTTTTGTGGCGGTGAAAACGCCGGTTGTTAATGATGCGCGGGCCGCGGCAATGACCGATCTCTATCTGAGGCTGGTAAAGGAAACACTTAATGAGTCCAGTTATTCGGCCTCGTTGGCGGGCTTGGGGTACAGTGTAAACCGTCGCCCTGATGGTTTAGGTTTTGTAGTTAGTGGCTTTGATAACAAATTACCGATTTTGACAAAGGCTGTGGTGGAGGCGCTGCTGGCACCGACCTTAACTGACGAGTTGGTAGAGCGACTGAAAGATGAGCTTATTAGAAAATGGGGCAACGGTTCCAAAGATACCCCCTACAAACAGCTGATGCGTGAAGTAGGCTTGTTGCTCAACACGGCTGCCTGGCAGCCCGAGGCACTGGCTGATGCTCTTGACGGTTTTGATCGTGAAGCGTTCGATCAATTTGTGGCTGACCTGTATCAGGGCGCGACGCTGGAAATGATGGCCAGTGGTAATTTGGCTCAAGACGAAGTCGAAAAACTTGCCGGATCGATAGCAGATCATTTAGTCGGAAATCAACCTGAAGGCTGGATTGAGCGCGGAGTGATTCGTATTCCTCCAGGAGAAAAAATACATATACCTATGTCAATTGATCACAGGGATGCGGCGATTCTCCGGTATTATCAGGGGCGTAGCGATAGTCTTGATGAGACAGCTCAAATGATGTTATTGAGGCAGTTGATGAAGTCAGAGTTTTTTCATCAGTTACGAACCGAGCAGCAGCTAGGTTATGTGGTTGCAGTTGTAGATCAGGGGGTCGATAGAGTCCCTGGTTTTGGTTTGCTGGTGCAATCTCCTACAGTTCTTGTACCCCAGC
Organism: Porticoccus sp.; assembly: GCA_047635115.1. Lineage (GTDB taxonomy): Bacteria > Pseudomonadota > Gammaproteobacteria > Pseudomonadales > Porticoccaceae > Porticoccus. Next base: position 44,561 of record JBLIJA010000001.1, read on the forward strand.
TGGAAGAAGCTGTTGATCAGTTTTTGGTTGGTTTTAAGCAACAGCTTCAATTGATGCCAGATGAAATATTTGAGAGTCATCGCCAGGCGGTGTTGACGGGACTCAGGGAAAAGCCCAAGAGTCTATCTGAGCAGTCAGCACGGTTCTGGGGCAGTGTCGATTTGCGTGATTATAATTTTAGTCGCAGAGAGCGATTGATCGACGCTGTGGCACTGCTCGCTCGGGAAACACTGCTCCAAACCTATAATGATTTAGTGCTGGAGTCGGGCTATTCATTGCAATTGGATGGCACCCAAGGTGAGGCCGCTGACGGCGACCAGCTTGGGCAGAATCGCGATGTTTATCGTTTGCCAACAAAAAATATGTAATAAAACTATATCAATAAAATATACGAGTATAAAAATACAAAATGATTAAAAACAATAGTATATAGAATATTATTTCTGGTTTTTTTTGGTTTAATGAAAAAAATAATCGTATTTTTTAGGGTGATTTTATCATATTTTGTAGCTATACTACAAAAAGTTTTTGGGGCTGTAATCTGTATGGTTTCGGGATATCCTATACTTCTCGAGGGTCTCCCTATAGATAGTTAACGTATTAAAGGTATCGGTCATGCAAGAAGATATGGATCCTGTCGAAACTCAGGAATGGCTTGAGTCGCTGGATTCAGTTTTAAAGCATCATGGGGAAGAGCGAACCGCATTTCTGCTAAAGCAGTTACTTGATCGAGCCACATTCACTGGGGTTAGTATGCCTCAGTCCATCACCACGCCCTACCGTAATACCATCCCTACTACCCGTGAGAAACGTATGCCGGGTGACCTGTTCATGGAGCGAAGTATTCGCTCCATGATTCGCTGGAATGCGCTAGCCATGGTTATGCGGGCTAACAAGGATCCAGAAGAAGGTGTTGGCGGTCATATTGCGTCGTTTGCTTCCTCTGCCACACTTTACGATATTGGTTTTAACTATTTCTTTCGTGGTGACGAAGGTGGAAACCGTGGTGATTTGATTTATTTTCAAGGCCACAGTGCGCCGGGTATTTATGCGCGCTCTTATCTCGAGCGCCGTTTTGATGAAGAAGATTTAGATAATTACCGTCGGGAGGTGGAAGGTAAAGGACTGTCCTCTTATCCGCACCCTTGGCTGATGCCAGACTACTGGCAGTTCCCCACAGTTTCTATGGGGTTGGGGCCCTTGCAGGCTATTTATCAGGCCCATGTTATGCGTTACCTGTCTGCGCGTGAATTGGTGCCCCGGGGTGATCGTAAGGTCTGGGCCTTTCTTGGTGATGGCGAGTGTGATGAGCCAGAAACGTTGGGTGCTATTTCTTTAGCCGGTCGTGAAAATCTTGAAAATTTGATCTTCGTTGTGAACTGTAATCTACAGCGTCTCGATGGTCCTGTACGTGGAAATGGCAAAATTATCCAGGAGCTTGAAGGCGTATTCCGTGGTGCCGGTTGGAATGTTATTAAAGTTGTTTGGGGGCGTTTGTGGGACCCTCTGCTAGCCAATGACAAGAGCGGCCTACTACAAAAGCGTATGGATGAGGCTTGTGACGGAGATTATCAAAATTACAAACATAATGGCGGGGCTTACACGCGCGACCACTTTTTTGGTGCGTCCCCTGAATTAAAAGAATTAGTGGAAGACTTGAGTGATGAGGACATTATGTACCTAAACCGCGGGGGGCATGATCCTTATAAAGTGTATGCGGCCTATGCTGAGGCGATGGCCCACAAGGGGCAGCCCACAGTTATTTTGGCGAAGACAGTCAAGGGTTATGGCATGGGGGTGGGTTCTGGCGAGGCGGCCAATGATACTCACTCCATCAAGAAGCTAGATTTAGAAAGCCTTAAGCATTTTAGGGATCGTTTTGGTATTCCTATTGCTGATGATGAGTTGGCAAATGTCCCCTATTACCGGCCACCAGTAGATAGCCTCGAAATGGTTTACATGAACAAGCGAAGGGCATCCCTTGGTGGCCCTTTGCCTGCACGCCGAGCGGATTTTGATCCGCTGGCGATTATGCCATTGTCAGATTTTGGTAAGTTGCTGGAAGGTAGTGGAGAAAGGAAAATTTCCACAACTATGGCGTTTGTTCGGCAGCTTGGTATGTTGCTAAAAGACAAAAATATAGGCGAGCGTGTTGTGCCTATTGTTCCTGATGAAGCGCGTACCTTCGGAATGGAGGGCATGTTCCGCCAGTTGGGCATATATTCTTCCGCAGGGCAGAAGTATGTTCCACAGGATCATGAGCAAATCATGTACTACAAGGAAGATAAGAAAGGGCAGATTCTCGAAGAAGGTATTTGTGAGGCCGGCGCTATGTCCGCCTGGATGGCTCTAGCTACCTCCTATAGCACCAACCATTTCCCAATGATCCCTGTGTATATTTGTTACTCTATGTTTAGTTTTCAGCGGATTGGTGATTTGGCATGGGCTGCAGGTGATATGCAGGCGAGGGGTTTCCTCATTGGAGCAACGGCTGGTCGTACAACCCTCAATGGCGAAGGGTTGCAGCATCAGGATGGCCATAGCCATTTGTTAGCGAATACTATTCCAAACTGTCGAACTTATGACCCCGCCTATGCTTATGAGCTAGTGACTATTGTACAGGATGGTTTGAAGGTGATGTTTGAGCAGCAGAGGAACTACTTTTATTACCTCACGACCATGAATGAAAATTATCAGCAGCCAGCCATGCCGGTCAATGTTGAGAAAGGCATCATCAAGGGTCTGTATTTATTTGAAGAAGGTGATGAGTCTGAGCTGAAGGTACAGCTAATGGGGGCTGGTAGCATTCTCAATGAGGTGCGTGAAGCAGCTGTGATTCTAAAGGAAAAATATAATGTATCAGCTGATATCTGGAGTCTCACCAGTGTTAATCAGTTGGCGCGTGATGGTCAGGCTGCAGAGCGATGGAATACGCTACATCCAGAGCAGGAAGCAAAAGTACCCTACATTACTGATCAGTTGGCAGGGCATCAAGGTCCAGTCGTAGTGGCTACCGATTATGTCAAAACCTACACGGAGCAGTTGCGAGCTTATATTCCTGCGAGTTATCGCGTGCTAGGAACTGATGGTTTTGGCCGAAGTGATACCCGTGAGAAGCTACGTCATTTTTTCGAAGTGAATCGCTACTTTGTCGCAATTGCAGCATTAAAATCCCTGGCGGATGAAGAGAAAATAGACGTTGCTGTAGTAACGCAGGCGATTGCTGATTTCGATTTAGACCCTGACAAAACCAACCCGCTTTACTGTTAATACTTGTGGCTAAACACTTTATGGTTAAGCTCTCAGATATCAAATAAAGCGTACGAGGAAAGAGAATTTATAGTGACCACTGAAATTATTTATCTGCCTGACCTTGGCGGCGCCGAAACTGTCGAAGTTATTGAACTCTGTGTTGCCCCTGGGGATATCGTGGAGCTGGAGCAATCTTTGGTTGTACTGGAGTCAGATAAAGCCACCATGGACGTTCCCAGTCCAAAGGCCGGGGTTGTGAAGGCCATGATCGTAAAGGAAGGTGACACTGTCAGTGAGGGTTCTGCCATTATTGAGTTAGAGTTGGCAAGGGTTGAGCTGGAGATTAGGGCGGAGCCAGCAGTCGTAGGGAATCTGGCATCTCAGCCTGAGGTTGTCTCAGAGTCTGTCGAAGCTGTGGAGAATAAGAAAGCTCCTGCTCCATCACCAACCCCATTATTAGCTACAAATGGCGTTACTGAGCAGATGGTGAGTGTGCCTGATATTGGTACTACCGACTTGGTGGAGGTGATTGAAGTCCCCGTGTCTATTGGCGATCAGCTCATTGAAGGTGACAGTCTTCTTGTGGTGGAAGGTGATAAGGCAACGATGGACATCCCCGTTCCCTTTGGTGGGGAGTTGCTCGAAGTACTGGTCAAAGAGGGAGATAAGGTTGCCATGGGTGACAATCTTGCTCGTATGATGACGGGTGCTGCTGTAGAGATTCCTATGGGAGAAGTGGTTAAGCCAACTGTGGAATCTGTCGAGAGTGCGACTGGTTTATCGGTGTCGCCTGATTCTGGGGTTGCACCAATAGCTATTTCCGGTACCGAGCCTTCAGCGGAGGCTGGCATTTATGCCGGCCCAGCATCCCGTGCGCTGGCGAGAGAGCTGGGTGTTAATTTGCACAAGATTACTGGTACCGGACCTCGCGGTCGTATTCTTAAAGAGGATTTGCAGGGTTATGTGAAAAAAGCAGTGGCTGCAGCTGAATCCGGTTCTGGCTTGTCGGAAGTGAGTGTAGGTATTCCAGCAGTACCGGATGTGGATTATGGTAAGTTTGGTGAGATTGACATTTTTCCTCTAAATAAAATTCAGAAACTCACTGCAAATAATCTGCAGCGAAACTGGCTTAATGTCCCCCATGTTACTCAGTTTGACGAAGCCGATATCACCGACCTAGAAGACTTTAGGCGGTCATTAAAGTCAGAGGCAGAGAGACGAGATACTCGGCTTACTCCGCTTCCTTTCTTGTTGAAAGCCTGCGCGCATGCGCTTTTTGCTAATCCGGAATTCAATCGGTCTATCACCAGTGATGGTGAAAACTTCGTACAAAAAAAATACGTGCATATTGGTGTGGCGGTGGACACTCCTCGTGGTTTGCTGGTTCCAGTGATTCGTGATGTAGATGAGAAAGGTTTGTGGCAGCTGGCGAATGAAATAAACGAGATGGCTGTAAAAGCTCGAGATGGGAAATTGTCTTCTGCTGAAATGCAAGGTGGCTGTTTTACTATCTCGAGTTTGGGTGCAATAGGTGGCAATGGGTTTACTCCCATCGTCAATGCGCCTGAAGTGGGTATACTTGGGGTTGCAAAATCTCAGATTAAGCCGGTCTGGAATGGCTCTGAGTTTCTGCCCAGAATGATGTTGCCGCTCAGTGTCTCCTATGATCACCGAGTTGTTAACGGAGCCGGTTGTGGTCGATTTTTTACCTATTTGGTTCAAGATCTAGGTGATACAAGGAGGTTGGCGCTGTAGTTGGAGTGATGTTGAGAGGGCATTATTCGAGAAATTATCTATGTTATTGTAGAAGAACTCTCGTTTTTTTATAGTTTTAGGCGAAGTTGGGTTGTTTTAGCGTTTGGTTTAAATGGTAGGTTTTGTGCAAATAGGTATTTATTGTGTCTAAGTGATTGTTGCCAAGACTTTCGGTGTATGTCGAACAGGATATTGACATGATGTATGTAAGGCCCGACCGAAAGCTATTGTCTGGCTTGATCATTGTTTCAATCATGTACTTTAGCAAGTTAGCTTTTGCTCCATGCGTAGTCGCTGAGGCTGATATAAAATCTGTTAAATTCGTTATTGATAGTCAGATTACAGCCTTCAAGTCAGGCGATCACACATTGGCTTATTCCTTTGCTGCACCCAATGTGCAGCAAGCCTTCTTTCTGTCGATACCTTTATTGATATGGTGCGACGAGGTTATACGCCACTTTTCCGACCTTCATCCTATTTTTATGGACGAAGCATGCTCTCCGAGGGTGAGGTCTATCAAGAGTTAATCGTGACTGACACATCCAGGCAGCTGTGGCAAATTATCTATACATTGAGTCAGCAGAAAGATCAAATTTGGAAAGTGACTAATGTGTTGATGTACCCCTACAAGGGTACTACCGCTTAGGTCTGTTGTTAGGTGCTTTGGTAAAAATGATAATGTTGGCGAGGTTGACAGGGTTAATACCAGTGCAGCCTCGCCAATGTTAGTTGTGGTAATTATTTATTCTGGTTGTTTCTTCGCGGTATCTTTTTTAGGTGTGTCAGACTTCTTGTCTTTTGGTTTCTCGCTTGTGGGATGATTTTTCTGCAAACTTGAGCTCGGAAGGCTTAGCTTCATCGGCTGTTGGCATACCCGCACCTTGTTTTTAAGGTGGTTGAAGATCTCTTTTGGCATGCCGTCGGGAAGATCAACTGTGCTGAAGTCATCCTCCAGTTTTATCCGTCCGATGTGCTGACTTTCAATGCCGGCCTCATTAGCAATTGCGCCAACAATATCTTTGGGCATGACACCGTGGTTTTTCCCTACTTCCATGCGGTAGGTGACCATCTCAATGTCATCGTTCCGTGAGCGTTCCTGGCGAGGGCGATCACTGCGTACTTTTCGGTCGGGCCTATCGCTTCGATCTTTGCGATCAGGTCTGTTTTGGCGTTCGCTTCTTCCCTGATTGCTTGCGTCGAGAGCAATGATTTTGGGAAACAGCGGACGTTCTTGTTGAAGCTGAGAAGTCATTGCTGCGGCAATATCAGTCATTGAAATATTGTGCTCTTCAGCGAGCTTTTCCAGTAGTGGTTTGAATTGATCGTGATTGCCGGTTTCAATATGCTGCAGAATACGATCCTGGAATTGCTGTACGCGTTGGCCGCTCACCTGTTCGCCAGTTGGTAGCTGCATGATGGTCAGCTTTTGGCGGGTAGACTGTTCAATAGAGCGAAGTAACCGGTGTTCTTTCGGTGCCACAAACAGAATAGCTTGACCTTCGCGGCCAGCACGACCCGTACGGCCAATACGGTGTACGTAGGACTCGTTGTCGTAGGGGATATCGTAATTCACCACATGACTAATGCGTTCCACATCAAGACCGCGTGCGGCCACATCGGTAGCAACGACGATATCGACCTGGCCTTTTTTCAGGCGATTGACAGTGCGTTCACGGAGGGTCTGGCTTAGATCCCCGTTTAGTGCAGCCGATGAAAAGCCTCTAGCTTCGAGCTTTTCAGCTACTTCTGCAGTAGCCGATTTGGTGCGCACAAAAATCAGCATACCATCGAACTCTTCGACTTCAAGAATTCTAGTTAACGCTTCCATTTTCTGGTGCCCCTTAACCATCAAGTAGCGCTGAGTAATACGCTCTACAGTTTTGGTTTTGGCCTCGATGCTAACTTCCTTGGCATTGCCCAAATACTTTTTAACCACCCGGCGAATAGTCGGTGGCATGGTGGCGGAGAATAGTGCCCGCTGACAGGTATCAGGGGTCTCGGCCAAAATAGTTTCTACGTCATCGATAAAGCCCATGCGCAGCATTTCATCAGCTTCATCAAGCACTAATGCATTCAGCTCGTTGAGCTTCAGGCTGCGACGGCGAATGTGATCGAGAATTCGTCCGGGTGTGCCGACAATAACTTGGGCGCCCCGTTCCAGGCCGCGTAGTTGGCCTCGCATATCTGTCCCGCCGTAGATTGGCAGTACATGGAAACCTTTGAGGTTGCGGGCGTAGGTTTGGAAGGCTTCAGCCACCTGAATAGCCAGCTCGCGGGTTGGTGTAAGGACCAAAATCTGTGGTGTATTTTGGGCGCTATTGATGCGACTCAGTAGTGGTAGCGCAAATGCGGCTGTTTTACCGGTACCTGTTTGGGCGACGCCAAGCAAACTCTCCCCAGCTAGGAGTATTGGAATGCTCTGTGCTTGAATAGGGGAGGGTTGTTCATACCCCAGTTGTTGAACGGCTTTAAGCATCGGACTAGCAATGCCTAGTGATTCAAAATCGGGGGATGACATAGGGGGAACCTGAGTAGCTTGCGGTGGGTCGAATACGGGGGCGAAAGTATACGCGTATCACCCTGAATGATAAAGAATTATTAGTAATATATATCCTATAGCTGCTGTGGGTTCTAGGACGATTTTGACGCTTTTTTGCATCTCATTATTTCGCTAATAATCGGTCTAGGGCATTAGCAAATTGCTGGCGTTCCGTGTTGTTCATGCTGGGTGGGCCTCCGCGAACCTCGCCTATGGTGCGAAGTTCTTCCATTAGATTTCGCATGGCCAGCCGTTGCCGGATATTAGCCTTGGTAAAGTGTTCCCCCCGGGGGCTGATAACCTCCGCGCCCTTTTCGACAGCTTCTGCAGCCATTGGAATATCGGAAGTGATCACAATATTACCGGGGCTAACACGTTGAACAATGTAGTTATCGGCCACATCAAACCCACTATCCACTCGTATAGCTTTGATCAGCGGTGATGAAGGTACGCGAATATTGTGATTGGCGACTAACGTCAGGGGTACCTTGCAGCGTTGCGCGGCCCGAAAAAGGATGTCCTTAATGGGATTGGGACAGGCATCGGCATCTACCCAGATATGCATGTAATTAACCTTTCTTCTGACTTTTTCCAATAGATATTTATTGTGTTACAGAATATAGGTCAGAGTGACCTGAGTCATCAGGCTGATGAGTAGAATACCAGTTAGATTAAGCCAGAAACCGGCCTTGGCCATTTCAGGAATGCGGATCAGGTTGGAGCTAAATACGATGGCATTGGGTGGCGTAGCCACGGGCAACATGAAGGCGCAGCTGGACGCAATAGTCGCTGGCAGAATAATGGCTAGAGGGAGCAACGCCGTGGCATAGATAGATGTCGCTTCCGCCAGCCACCAGACTGCCATCCAGACGGCCAAGCCCGCTGTGGCCCGGCCAGCGGCACCCAGTGCGATCTCAGCACCGTTAAGACCCGCCGCTTGCTCTGATACCAGGCAATAAACGATTATGGCCAGCAGGGGGCCTGCCAAGAGGGCCGCTTGCCGAAAGTGATGGGTGATTTGGTGAAGTCGATTTAAGTGCATAGTTATTGTTATTGGGTGTTGTTATTAAATAGTATTATTAGGTGAATAATAGAGCATAACAATCGCAGCCCCAGATATTTCTCAAAAATTACATACAGACCTAACAGTATAACTTTGCCAAGCTCCTGCATTCAAAAAACGGTGGACTACACACTCTGACCCCAAACTTTTAATGGTCTACTGTTTACCAGCCAAGGATAGTAGACAAAAATGGTATAGTGACCGAATTTTTTGAATAAACGGTAATGGATTCAAGCGAATTATGTGCAACTGTAAAGAGCAACCAACGTTAATTGACGTCAGTAATAATTATGTAGGTTTTAACTCCACGTTAAATCAACTAGATGTTGGTGACGGGGTATTGCTTATGTCATGTCCAGACTGTAATCAGCTTTGGAGGGTGAGCGAAGGTGATAAATATGAAGCTTGCTATGCGGAAAAAATATCAACTCCAGATAACTGGGAAGCATTTGATAGTGCACCACGTATAAAGGCGAAAATGATTAAAGATCGTGGCGGGCTTACCGAACGTTATTGCATGTGGTCAAAGTGTGACAAGAAACAAGTAAAAGGCGATGCATTGTGTATTGACCATCTTTGGATTACGGGATCACGTGTGTAGTTCA
>JBLIJA010000002.1:0-51133 GCA_047635115.1 Porticoccus sp.
TTGTATTTCAATTTTTTCGCCGCCCGCAATGCATATCTGCCAAATCCCTTGTTCTCTGGATATTCCTCAATCATCTTCGGATCTCGCACGCCCCCCGTCGCAGTAATCACCACTTCAATCACGGCATATCCTCCAATGCCTCGCCTGCGAGCCATTGGAGGATAATCCGGCTGGGGCACATAGATGGGAATGTAATCTGAATCTCGCGCAAAGCCGCCGCTAAAACCGATATTCAGTCCATCCAACTTTGGCACCGACATACTCACTGCACCAACAGGTGCCACGACATCCAACTTAAGTCCAGGCAAGTCTGGCGGTGGTTCCACAGGAGCGTCTGGCTTTTCCGGTTTAAGCGTCTTGGTTTGATCGAAAATAGTGCGGTCCGGCTGCCAGATATCAGCGATTCTACGTATCTCTTTTTCTTTCGAAGCGAGGCTTTCCGATGCGATCAATACATACATAAAGACCAACAGCCCAAAGGTAACCGCAGCCCCAAGCAATGCCGACAATCCCAAGCGAGCTAGCCTATTGATGCTCAACTATTTATCCACACTTGTTAATTCTCACTGATTAATTCTCACTTGGCTATCTCTACCCCCATTCAATTATTTCACTTGGGTAGCCACAGAAATATCGTCAATCCCTGCCGACTTTGCCTCATCTGCCACCAACGCCACCAACTCAATATCTGCCTGTCGATCGGCCTGTATCACCAACCCGCCATTGGGGTTTTCAGCATGTAATCTAAGGATGTGCAACCTGATAGCTCTCGGGTCTATTCTTTTTTTATCGATCCAGATTTCATTGCTTTCGCTAATGGCAACCAGCACGCTCACATTCCTTTTGTCTTCCGTACTCGCCTCCGTACGATCCACATCAATACCGGTCTCTTTGATAAACGTGGCGGTCACAATGAAGAATATCAACATGATAAAAACCACATCGAGCATCGGCGTCAAGTCAATTGCTTGAGCTTGCTCTTGAGAACGGATAGATCTTTCACGGATACGACGCACGATTAGCTCACTCTGCGATCCACGTTTAACTAGTGATCAAGGGTCAGATGATCGGCCAACAGCTGCTTTTCTCGATCGACAATTCGGCTAATGTAGGTATTACCAAAAACGCCTGAAAGGGCCGCCACCATTCCAGCCATGGTGGGAATGGTGGCTTGAGAAACACCGGCAGCCATGGATCTCGCATCACCACCTGTCGTAGCCAGCACATCAAACACCCCTATCATTCCCGTGACCGTCCCGAGCAATCCCAGCAAAGGCGCTAGCGACACCAGCGTTTTAATCATTGGAAGGCCTTCTTCAACTTTCAATGTCACGCGAGAAATAATCGCCTCTCTCACCTGATGAGCGCGTACTGATTTCCGTTCGGTTCTGGCTTCCCATACAGACAGCGCCGCCTCATGCTCCGCCCCCAAGCTTGTTTTAAAGAACCACCAGCGCTCGAACAGCAACGTCCACATCACGACTAATAAACCAGCGATGACGAACAATACCGGCCCGCCCATATCGAGAAATATTTGTATGCCTTCAAATGCGACCACTAACGAATGCATCGTTACCCCTCAGCTTTTTCTGCAATGATTCCGGCACTTTGCTCCTCCATAATATGCAGCACACGCTGGGCTTTACTGTTGACGAAGGTATGTAACAACACCGTAGGAATGGCTACGCACAAGCCTAAAACCGTGGTCACCAGTGCCGAGGAAATACCACCGGCCATGGCTTTTGGATTCCCCGCACCAAAGATGGTGATGGCCTGAAAGGTAATAATCATGCCTATCACCGTACCCAACAAACCCAGTAGTGGTGCAATCATGGCAATCATTTTCAGCCAGTTGAGCCCGGCTTCAATGGCGGGTCGCTCCTTTAGTACCTGCTCATGTAGCTTCAGCTCTAGTGACTCAACATCTATTCCGGCATTAGCTTCACCAACCTTTAATATTCTCCCCAACGGGTTGTCCGTATTGACTGTGTCACTGCTTAACTGATCATTGACCCTGCGAGAAACCATCAACAGAACCTTAAGACGCGAGAGGGCCAGCAGCAGTGCGAACACGCCCACAAAAGTAATAAAATAACCCACCATACCACCTTGATGCCACCGCTCTACTAGACTTGGCGTGTTAACCAACGCCGCCAGTAGTGAGCCACCACTGGGCCCCGTGGGATCAATGCCCACACGGGTAAACCCACTAGTTGCTTCCTGTAAATCGGTGGCAGCTCGCGTGTATTCTCGATTAGGCTGACGTGCCAGCTCATTGATAACTCCGGTCCCCGGCTTGAACTCCAGATACACACCATCAGACAACAGGTTAAATACCCCGATGCGAACAACGTCTTGCTGAGCCTGCTCACCACCTACTTTGACCACCGTGGCAGGGAACACAACAATCCGCCCCCCTTCAATTATTTCATGATTGATTTGGTACCAAAGGTGTTCAATATCTTCCATTGAAGGCAGTTGGGTATTGCTATTCATTTTGGCAATCAGCTCATCAAGAAAATCGGTGCGGCCAGGAAATTGGGTACTGACAAGAGAGTGGCTCAATGCGGTGCGTGTATCAGCCGCCGCCGAAGTCAGGTGGCCAAACATTTCGCCAAGAGTGCCGAGGCGCTTCTGAAGCTGCTCTTGTAAGGCCACTACTTTTAACTCATTCTCGGCATAGTTTTTTTCAAGTGCCTCTGAACGGTGCTCTTCGACAACCTTTCTAACGCGAATGTCTTTTAATTGCTGAACTTGTTCTACCTTGGCCTTTTTAAATCCGGACTCTCTCGCCGCATGCTCTTTGGATTCATGGAGCGTTGCGTTTTTGATCATCTCCAGCAACTCATCCAGCGTCGCCGCATCGTCAGCCGCATTAACAGCTGATGACGTGAACAGCCCCGCTCCCAACCAAATCAGCATCAGCCCGATCACCATAGGATTGAGCCCATCCTTCAGAAGCTTGTCTCTCATCGCGCTGCCTCCGGTACCGGAATAGGCAGTGACAGGATATCAACTGCCGCCTGCTTCTTGGCCATACGAATACCCTTTGCCACGGCACTACGGTAATCACGATCTCCCAACACAAGCCATTGCCGGTTTTTTTGATCCCAGGCTCCGGTGACTTTCCGATCGGGTGTTTGATACATCAGAGCAATGCGGCCCACACGGAGTATATTCACCTCCCGCTCTTGACCCTCTACGTTGATGGTCTCGGAGTAGCTATCGATTCGAGTGCCGTACTCACTTTCAATTCTGTACGCCTCCAGAACCTGCCTGAACTTCTCAGCGGCACTCAAATCAGCACGACCCAAATTGTCGCGTAAATGGACCACACGCTGCTGGCGCTCATCCAGCAGAAAGGGCATATCGAGATGGATGAACTGCTCCAAAGAGTCAATCATTTTCAGTGTTAGCGGTGTGATTTGCCGCTCCATAACGGCAGCATTTTCGATGGAGCCGTTCAAGTCTGCCATTGTCTGTTGCTGGTGGGAGATTCGGGCTTCAAGTTGGGCGTTATAGACTTGCAGACCCTCGACCTCTTTATTTACCTGCTTAAACGTTTGGAACAAGTCACTGGTTTGATCGGATATCCCATCAATCCGCTGCTGGGAGGTTTTTGCTGCAGCTGTTTTATTGGCGCTGGCTTTCAGCGCATCGTCCACATTGGCCGCACTGGAAATGGTACTCGCCAGTACCATGAAAATCGTGGCCGAGAAAATTACTGCCAACAAGGTCGTCAGTTTGCATTGATGATTTGTCATTCGTTTCTCAGCCATATCCTTTTTTCTTCAATATATTGGTAGCTCTAACTAGGCAGCTCTATCTAAAGTAGTTCTTCTAAGTAAGCCCGACATCTAATGATTATCAGGCAGCTGGTCGCTCCAGTACTTGAAAAAAATAGGGTATATTACCCTGTACTTCTGGCTCTTGACGGCTTATTTCCTGCCAGGCACTTTCATTATATTCAGGGAAAAACGCATCGCCCTGAATCGCTGCCTGAACCCGAGTGATATACAATCGATCCGCTAAATCAATCGCCACACGAAAGATTTCCTCCCCTCCAATCACCATGACTTCCTGTATCTCGTTACTTCTTTCTGAACCACTATTTTGTTCAGCGGCCGCTTGTTCTGTAGCGATGGCCGTAGCCTGCTGAAGTGAAGACGCGGTTGTAACGCCAGGATGTTGCCATGCACTATTGCGCGTAATCACAATATTCAAGCGTCCTGGCAAGGGTCGGCCAATAGAGTCGAAGGTCTTTCGCCCCATCACAATGGGCTTACCCATCGTGATGGACTTAAAATACTTAAGGTCTTCTGGCAAATGCCAGGGCAGTTCGTTATTTCGACCAATAGTACGGTTTTGGGCCATAGCGACGATTAAAGATAGCTTAACTTCAGGTAGCGCATGTTTCACAACACCCATGGGATTATACCGCTACCGGTGCAGATATCGGTGGGTGAGGGGTATAACCCTGTAGTTCAAAATCTTCGAACTGAAAACTGAACAGATCCTTCACCAAGGGGTTGATTACCATGGTAGGAAGCGGGCGTGTTTCTCGGCTGAGCTGCTCTTCTACCTGCTCACGGTGATTTGAATAAAGATGGGCATCACCAAAGGTATGCACAAAGTCGCCAGGACGCAGACCTGCAACCTGAGCAATCATCAGCGTCAACAGCGCATAAGAGGCAATATTAAAGGGCACACCTAACAATACATCAGCACTACGCTGGTAGAGCTGGCAGGATAATCGCCCCTCACTCACATAGAACTGGAACAATGTGTGGCATGGCGGCAGTCCTGATCTCACCATGGCAGGAATATCTTTAGGATTCCACGCCGATACGATTAAGCGACGTGAATCGGGGTTGCTTTGGATATCCGAGACTAGCTGGGCTAGCTGATCGACGCCCTCAAAATTACGCCATTGGTGACCATAGACCGGCCCCAGCTCACCATACTGAACAGCAAACTGCTCATCCGCCTTTACCCTCTCTACAAAAAGTTTCCTCTGCTCCCGCCATTCGGGAGTATACGTAGGGAAATCCTGATCCTGACCGGTCTCTCTCAACCAGCTTTGAAATGGCCAGTCATTCCAAATATTAACACCATTCTGCAGCAGATAGCGGATATTTGTGTCGCCCCGAATAAACCACAGTAATTCGTGAATAATGGATTTTAGGTGAACTTTTTTAGTGGTAACTAAAGGAAAGCCTTCTTCGAGGGGGAAGCGCATTTGATAGCCAAAAACGCTCATCGTGCCTGTACCGGTACGATCTTCCTTGCGTACGCCGCTATCACGAATATGACGCATCAGGTCGAGGTATTGCTTCATTTAATATCTCTATTTATGGGGCTATTTATTGAACTGGTCTCAAATCTTGAGCCAAAATATCCCCAAAGAATCAATCCGGCTCCCACTGCAAACATGGGTAGGCATAACAACTGCCCCCTCGTCATCCAGTCAAACAAGTCAAAACCGATATGGCTATCCGGCTCCCGAAAAAATTCAACGGAAAATCGAAAGCTCGCGTATAGAGCCAAAAACAGCCCTCCAGTCACACCCCGAGGACGAGGCTTTCGTGAAAAAAGGAGCAATATGACACTCAAAATCAGACCTTCCAAAATCGCCTCATAAAGCTGAGAAGGGTGCCGGGTTAATTGTTGCGGGTCACCGGGAAACAGCATCCCTAACCAACTATCCGTTGGCCGGCCCCAAAGTTCCTGACCAATGAAATTACCCAATCGGCCCAAACCAATACCAATAGGCGCCATCGGTGCCACAAAGTCACCTAGGGCCAGAAAGGGTTGTTTAATCTTACGGCCGTAGAGCCACAATGCTGCTAATACACCAAGCAATCCACCGTGAAAAGACATACCGCCTTCCCATATTCGGATTAACCACAGCGGGTCAAATAGCCATTTTTCAAAATTGTAAAGTAGAACATAACCAAAACGACCACCTAAAAATACGCCGAAGGCGCAATAGACAATAAGGTCTTCGACTTGAATTCTACGCACTGGCGACCAAGGCCGCTTACTCCGCCGGAGGGCCAATTGCCAGGCGACCAAAAACCCCAGAAGGTACATTAATCCGTACCAATGAACGCTGAGCGCCCCCAGTGAGAAAGCAATGGGATCAATATCTGGATAACTTAGCATGAAATAACTTAGGTCAGAAATCAGGTTGAATGGATCATAGCCTGTTCCCTTGCTGGGTTACAATGCCGCCATGTGCTTGATTGTTTTTGCCTGGAAATGCCACTCCGACTACCCACTGATTATGGTGGCTAACCGAGATGAATACTATCAGCGAGCCACGGCACTAGCTGATTTCTGGGAGGACCAACCCGATATTCTGGCGGGCCGGGATCTTAGCGGGGGAGGTACGTGGTTAGGCCTTAACCGACAGGGCCTATTTTCAGCTGTCACTAATTACCGTGAGGGCCTCGAGTTTCCTGCACCTCGATCCCGAGGCGAACTGACTTCAAACTTTCTGACAGGCAACACCGACATCGGCCAATATGCACAGCAAGTAGTTGATGAGGGCAACCAATACAGTGGTTTTAACCTATTGCTCGGGGATGGCGATCAACTTTACTACTGCTCCAATCGCCAATCTCAGATACAACATGTGTCCCCGGGTATCCACTCTCTCAGTAATCATTTACTGGACAGCCCTTGGCCAAAAGTTGTTCATGCCAAGAAAGCACTGGAAGCACTGCTAAAAACAGACCCTGTGGACCAAGACTTGCTGATCCAGTGTTTACAACGCCGCATGCCTTTTGACGATGAGCATTTACCTGATACTGACGTGGGGCTAGAGATAGAGCGCATGCTTTCTCCGCCATTTATCTTTTCCAAAGACTACGGTACACGCTGTACAACGATAATGTTAAAAAACGGCCAAGGAGAAACGACTCTGATCGAGCAAACCTATAAAGATGATGGCGCTCAGGGCGAACGACGTCAGTTCAATGTAACTCTTTCAGACTAGCGCATTCTAGTGGATTTTTTTAGGGCGACGAAATAGCCCGGCAACTTCTGGTTTCATCAAAGCCTGCTCCATGTGTTTCAAAACAGACTCGGCGTCAGGCATGATAATGACCTCCTCCAACAGCGCCTCCGCTTCAGTTAGACTAACTTGACGTAAAATTGCCTTCACTTTAAGTAAGTTGGTTGCGCTCATTGATAGCACTCGGAAACCTAATGCCATCAGAAGTACCGCGCCGACAGGATCCCCAGCCATTTCACCACAAACACTGATGGGGGTATTTTCTTCCCGAGCTCCGTCAACAATCGCCCACAGTGCCCTTAACACACTTGGATGGCAGGTATGATAAAGATTCGCAACTCGTGGATTATTTCGGTCAACTGCCAGCAGATATTGGGTTAAATCATTGGTGCCCACCGACAAAAAATCTACTCGGCGGGCTATTTCACGAATCTGATAGACCGCCGCAGGCACCTCAATCATGGCCCCCACATTAGGCATTTCAACCTGATAGCCTTCTTCCTCAGTAAGCTCCTCGTATACCTGATAAATCAACTCTAGTGCACTGTCAAGCTCACACAGATTAGAGATCATCGGCAACAGAATACTGAGATTATTCAACCCTTCGCTAGCACGCATCATGGCACGCAATTGCACCAGAAAAATCTCGGGGTGATCCAGACAAATACGAATGCCTCGCCAACCAAGAAAGGGGTTGGCCTCTTCGATGGGGAAATAAGGTAAATCTTTGTCTCCACCAATATCCAGCGTTCGCATGGTCACAATTCGTGGCGCAAACATTTCTAGCTGCTCACGGTAAGACTTACGCTGCTCCTCTTCAGACGGAAATCTGTCCAACATCAGAAAAGGGATTTCCGTACGATATAATCCAACACCTTCAGCACCACGGTCAAGGGACAACATGGCATCTATACGCAATCCGGTATTGACCCAAAGAGCTAATTTATGACCATCTGCTGTCACGCAGGGTTCATCGGTTAATTTTTCGAGATCGGCCGCCAGTAATTTTTCTTCATAAATTTGCTGGATATAGGACTCTCGAACCTCATCTCCCGGAGATACAATTATCTGACCATTGTGACCATCCACAACGACTTCCTCGCCTTCCAGGCGCCCCCATGGCAAATCGACCACCCCCATCACCGTGGGAATGCCGATGGCCCTGCCGAGGATAGCCATATGAGAATTACGAGAGCCTTTGACGGAGACGATAGCCGTCACTTTCTCCAGGGGAACATCAGCGAAGGAGGCCGCTGACAACTCTTCTCCAACCATCACCATATTATCTGGGTAAATGGTGCGTTTGGTTTCCGATTGCTGTAGGTAAGCCAGCACCCTCCTCCCCAAGTCCTCTACATCAGTAGCCCTCTCCCGCAGATAGGCGTCCTTCATACTTTTGAACATTCGGACATGATTCAATACAACTTGAGCCCAAGCACTCTGAGCACAGAGCCCCTCTTCAATCAGGCTGACAACTTCTCCACCAAGAGCATGATCGTCTAGCATTCGCACATACACGTCAAACAGCGCCCGCTCTTCATCACTGAGCTTGCCCACCATGCTCTCATCAAGGGCACGGATATCCCGCTTGGTTTGCTCCATCGCTTGGCGGAATTGACACAACTCCGCCTCCACATTCTCCACGTGACGGACAGGGACAGCTTTCAAATCAGCTGATGGCGCGATCACCACCACAGAACCAATGGCCACACCAGGGGCGCTAGCCACACCAGGATAAAGACGCTCATGGACATCGTCTCTCGGATGTATCAGTCGAGCCAACTCGCCGGTTGCATCAGCATGGGCAATAACCCCAGCCAACTGAGCTGAAATGGTAACTAAAAACGATTCTTCACTTTCATCAAAGCGGCGTTGCTCTTGTTCCTGCACCACCAGTACACCCAATACTTTGCGTTGATGGATAATGGGAGCACCCAAAAAAGAACGAAAACGCTGCTCGCCCGTTTCAGGGAAAGAAGCAAACTTAGGATGCGCTTCAGCTACTTCAAGGTTGATCGGCTCAGCCCGGGAGGCCACCAAACCCACTAAACCCTCTTTACTAGACAAATGGATCTTGCCCACTGAATCCGGGTTCAGTCCATCTGTGGCCATGAGCACGTAATCATTATCCTCTGCACTGTAAAGATAGACTGAGCAAATGGCAGTATTAGTCGCCTGTTTTACTAAGTGGACGATCAGTTTCAGGACCTCATCAAAATCCTTTGCCGAATTAACCTCCTGAACAATCGCTCTCAGTGATTCCAGCATCTACCCTTGGCGCTCCATTTCATATTGCAGTGGCGACAATTCTTTCAATGCCCTGCGATAAACATCTCTTTTAAATTCAACTACTTGATTGACAGGGTACCAGTAACTCACCCACTGCCACCCATCAAACTCGGGTTTATCGCCGCAATCTAGACGAATCCTGTCATCGCCAGCTGTCAGCTTCAACAGGAACCATTTTTGCTTCTGCCCAATACATAAGGGTTTGGAATGTCTTCTCTGCATAGCCTTTGGCAAGCGGTACCGTAACCAACCGCGAGTGCAGGCCAGCAACTCAACGTCACCAGACTCCAGCCCCACTTCCTCATAGAGTTCACGGTAAAGCGCCTGTTCTGAATTTTCGCCTGCATCAATACCGCCTTGAGGGAACTGCCACGCATCTTGACCAACTCTTTTAGCCAGTAGTAGCTGACCTGCCCCATTGGAAATAACGATGCCCACATTCGGGCGAAACCCATCTCGATCAACCACTATTTATACCCTTCAAATCTTTTTGCAATGGGGTTCTAAAATTCGAGCCATACAAACGAGAGCCCGTCAAAAGCAGCACCGTGACATTAACTCCGGCCCCAGAATTTACATGAAATACATAGTTGAGGACAGCCCTATCTCTCGTTAAGCTATACCGCCTCTCCTCACAAACAAGCTGCGAGAAATACATGCCCCTTGCTATTTTTGACCTAGATAACACCCTAATTGCAGGCGACAGCGATCATGGTTGGGGGGAATTTCTTGCAGCCCATAACATGGTTGATGCTGCTTATTACAAGCGCATGAATGATCATTTCTACCAAGACTATCAAAATGGCAAACTGGACATGTCCGCTTACCTTGAGTTTTCGTTAGCGCCTTTGGTCAAACTTGATCCTTCAGCACTGACCAAACTCCACGCTCAATTTATGGTAGATGTCATTGAGCCCATGTGGCTACCCAAAGCGGAACGACTATTGCAGCAACACCGTGATAACAGCGACACACTGATGGTTATCACCTCCACAAACAGGTTTGTAGTGGAGCCTATTTGCAAAAAGCTTGGGATCGCTTACCTGATCGCTACCGAGCTGGAACAGCACAACAATCGGTACACCGGGAACGTTTCTGGGATACCCAGCTACAAAGAAGGGAAAGTCACTCGCCTCAACAGCTGGCTGGCACAAACCGACCTCAATATGGATGGCAGCAGTTTCTACAGTGATTCCATCAATGACTTGCCACTACTAGAAATCGTTGAACACCCTGTGGCAGTGGATCCTTGTGATCAATTAAGAGCCGTGGCGACCGAACGTAACTGGCGCATCATCAGCCTACGTGACTAGCAACCTGAATCACTGCTGGATCGGGACATTCACACCTATCGCTCAGAACTACGCTATCATTGATCGCTTCATGAGAAGCCTAGAGCACTTAAACACATGACTGACCCGTCCTTTCAGCTCCTTGTGCAACAACTTCTCACGAATGGCGGCCCTCATTTACTGGTCGCCGATGAGAACCTCAGGGGTGCTCCGCTTCATTTATTGCCCACTGACACCACAGCCATCATCACCAACCGCTATGATCTCTATGACCAGGCCCAGTCATCTGGTTTCAACTGCTATTACAACGATTTTGATTTTTCAGTTTTTGATGACAACAGTTTTAACCAAGTGCTATACCGTGTGTCCAAAGAAAAGTCGGTAGCACATCACGTAATCAACAGTTCCCGGCGATTACTTGCCTACAACAGTACCCTGATGCTTTTTGGCGCGAAAAATGACGGCATTAAAACCTATATCGATAAGGCAGCCCACTATTTTGGCACCCACGCGACGTCCGAAAAACAGGGCAGTGCCTATCTTGCCGTGATCCATCACCTGTCCTGCTCAGAACAACCTCTAAATGACCAAGATTACCACCAGCTTCGGCCCTGTATTTCACCAATATCCCCCTCAAACGACCAACTACTTTATAGCAAGCCTGGATTGTTTGGCTGGAATAAAGTGGATATGGGTAGCGCATTTTTGGCAGAGTATCTGTCGGACTTTTTCACTCTATTTAGCCATCCTATCGAGAACGTCCTTGATCTTGGCTGTGGCTACGGTTACCTTTCTGTTCTCGCTAAGCAATATGTCGAGGCAAACATCACCGCAACAGACAACAATGCTGCCGCCATCGCCGCATGCTCAAAAAACTTTACGTTGGCAGGCATAGAAGGAGACGTTATTGCTGGGGACTGCGCTGAAAATATAAACAAAAAATTTGATGCAGTAATCTGTAACCCGCCCTTCCACCAGGGGTTCAATACCGATAGCCGCCTCACCCAACGGTTTGTTACCAGTTGTCATCAACATCTGAGATCAGGTGGCAAAGCTCTATTTGTGGTCAATCAATTTGTACCATTGGAAAGCTGTGCCGAAAAACTTTTTCAGGTCAGCAGCTTCGGTAAAAATAAGCGCTTTAAACTGGTGCTTTTGGAGAAGCATTAGAGCCTGATTCGCCACAAATAAACTGGCTAGACTGAAAAACTGGGCACTTCGGGTACACTTTTACCAAATACCGAAGTTATCTGTTCCAGATTTTTTTGTGCCGCTGATGACAAATCAATAATCCTACAGCTCGCCCAAAACCGCCCCTCTTGAGCCCACAGGCAGTCAACACCAAATTCTATGGGTTCGAGGTTGCTGTCCGACCCACCCAACATTAACTTTATCTCGTAAAGATAGTCGGATTGCAATTGTTCCGCCTCCATCAACAATAGGCCTTCAAGGTGTATATCGACCAGGGTTCCCAGCGTTGCACCTGTGGTTTAGTTGACAACCTCCATCTGAGCATCTAGCTGATATATAGGTAAGCTGCGTCGATCAGCATTACTGGACATACTGTTCCCCTTGCGACTGAACTTGGGCCTGGTTATTAAGCTCACTGGAGATAGCCTCCATTGTTCTTTCCACCAGCGATTTGGTGCTGCCAGAAATCATCCTCATCTCACCCGCCACCATCGCTAAAGCAAGCTCCTCGCCAGTTCGCATTCCAGAGCGCGTTACGCTTTAATCCAAAAACAGAAAGTGCAAGGAAAAACAAGCCTGTGGTTATGATGCCCGCAATACACGCTTATTTTACAGAGATAATTTGGCTTAGCAGTCGATGCAGATCTCGCTTTACCACGCTATTACTTCTAGCCAAAGGAAGCCCCTGACGCACCAACTGTTCTGCCAGCTGCAACTGAGTCATAGCAAAATAGTTTGAAGCCATGACAAGGTAAATTTCCGGGTCTGTATGATTGATTCGTAGCGCCCGCTCCACCACCGCATCGAGAGCCAGAAGGGACAACAATCCGACTGCTACCGACAACCAAAAAAGTCTTTTAGTCCAACGCCACCGAGGAGCCGCCTTCCGCTTGCCCTGCTTTTTGTTCCTACCCCTTGTTTTTGCCAAGAATTTGCTCCTGTTTGATAGCCTGACCTACCACATCACAGCAACAGGCCTTTTCTCTGCTTTACTCAGAACCCAACACGAGGATAATAGCCGCCTAAATTAACAACCATACATATTATTGATTATGGCCAAATATCATATTTACGGCATCGGCGCTGCGCTGGTGGATACAGAAATTGAAGTGACCGATAACGACCTGCACCAAATGCGGGTAGAAAAAGGTTTGATGACACTGGTTGATGAAACCCGCCAGGATCAGTTGATCGATCACCTGCATCATCACCTCACCGCATCCCGACGCGCCAGCGGCGGCTCAGCAGCAAACACTATCATCGCTGTCAGTTGCTTTGGGGGCAAGGCTTTCTATTCCTGCAAAGTGGCAGATGATGACAACGGCCAGTTTTACCTGAATGACCTGGCAGAAGCGGGCGTCGACTATCATCAAAACGGCGGCCAAGTGGACGGGATCACGGGCAAGTGTCTGGTATTAATCACCCCGGATGCCGAACGCTCCATGAACACCTTTCTTGGTGTCAGTGAGACGGTATCGATAGACAACCTAAATATTGATGCCATCGCCCAGTCTGAGTACCTCTATATGGAAGGCTATCTTGTCACCTCAGATAGTGGGCGTACTGCCGCTATCCGAGCCAGAGAAATTGCCGAGGCTAATGCGGTAAAAACGGTGCTGAGCCTATCTGACCCAGGGATGGTTACATTTTTTGGGGCCGGCCTCAAAGAAATGATGGGGAATCGAGTTGATTTATTGTTCTGTAATGAGGCCGAAGCATTGGGCTGGACAGGCACAGATACACTAGAAAATGCGGCGAAGCAACTCAAGGACTCCGCCTCCACTTTTGCAATCACCCTTGGCGGCAAGGGTGCTCTGGTCTTCGATGGTCACACTCTTCACCGCATACAACCCCACGCTGTTACTGCCGTTGATACCAACGGTGCTGGCGATATGTTCGCCGGAGCCTTTCTTTATGCCATTACCCATGGCTACGATTATCAAGAAGCGGGGGATTTTGCCAGTCTGGCAGCTGCCCGCGTGGTGAGCCAATTTGGCCCAAGACTCAATGCTGAACAGTACCCAGAAATTTTGCAGTCACGGGCGACAAACCGGTAACTCAATACTTACGGCAACAACGTTATTCTTGAATGAGAGTTGTAACTTAAACTATGTCAGATTAGCGTGAATGTGAGTATTCATAAGCCACCTTCCCAGTTCCTTTAACACACTGGTGTCTTGATATTAATAAGCCCGACTGGGCACTATTTCTATAAGCTTAGTATAAACGTCCTTTCCTCTTGTCCACTGAACTTCATACTGTTTTGTGAGCGATTTAAGGAAAAAACGTCAGTCTTGCCAGCTCATCTTTTAACCTTGCTCTAGAAGCTCTCGCATATTTATCAGTGCCGCATTAGCACGACTAATGTAGGAGGCCATTACCAGAGAATGATTGGCCAGAAAACCAAACCCACTACCGTTAAGAATCATCGGGCTGTAGACCGCTTCCTGTGTTGCCTCTAGCTCACGAATTATTTGCTGCAAACTAGTTTTGGCATTTTTCTTCTCCAGCACTTGATCAAAATCGACTGTTATAGCCTTTAAAAGCTGGATCATTGCCCAAGTACTACCGCGTGCCTCATAAAAAACATCATCAATTTCAAGCCAAGGGGTTTTCACTTCGACTTCATTAGGTGTGACCGTAGACTGCTTACCCGCAACATCATCCGACAAATCTGTATTGATTCGGCGCTGCCCAACACTGGCGCTCAGTCTTTGAGACAAACTCCCCAAGCGAGTTTCCAGCGTACCGAACCAGTAACGCAAATTATCTGCTCGAGCATAAAACTGGGCGTTGTATTCATCCTCATCGGCCAGCCGCTTAAGGTAACCTTTCAGATAACCAACCCCTTGCCGATACTCTGACTCAGATGCAGGTAGTACCCAGCTACTGTGATCAAAATTAAAACGTGATTCCGCCAGCGCCAAATCAGTATCCTCAGCAGACTGGGACTGTGAACGACTGAATGCTTCCCGCATTGCCTTGCTGAAATCTCTTACCTGAATAATGGCCCCATACTCCCAATTAGGCAGGTTATCGAGCCATATTCCGGGTGGAGCTATATCATTGCTGATGTAACCACCGCGCTTGGTCAGCAGTGTTTCCACAACACCGATCAATGTGGCGGTTGTCGTGCTACCCCCAACCACGCTAACACTCTGCGCGGCAGCGTTGACACTGACATCAAAGGGCTCGGGCTCATCACCCCAAAACCAACCTAACAATAGCATCAGGGCCAAATAAAAAGCCATACCCACCAAGCTGATACGCAACCAAGGCGGGCCTTCCTTTCCAGTACCGTCTTGACTCATATGTCCCTGTCCCATCATGCCCGCTACTATCGAGCTCCCTCCTTCACCAGCCCGACGCAACCTTTTTCGCACCCACTCAAAGTCTTTCACTTAGCCCTCCTTCTCACGAAGAACACTATGCACCGGCATGGTCACCGTCACTTTCGGACAGCCTTTAAATAAAAGCGTTACCCTATACCCCTCTCCATCTAACAAGCTTTTCTGCAGGCCGAACAACATCAAATGATAACCTCCTGGCTCAAAGCTGACACTCCTACCTTTGGGCAAAATCACCTCATCAACAGGGCGCATAGACATTGTTCCGTTCTGATGAGTATGAGCATGAATTTCAGCACTACTGGCGACAGGTGATATCGCACCTACTAACCGGCAATCTTGATTGAGTCCATTAGTCAGCGTCATGAATGCAGCCGTAACTGTCTGCCCGGGAGGCAAGCCCCTAATATAGGCATCACTTACTATCAGCCCATCACTACATGCTGTCATTGTTAACAGCACCAACAAAGATCCTACATATTTACCTAAAGACAACGGGGCAATTCCTCTAGCGTTGAGACCGTGACTATAACACTGACCTCCGCACCTAACCCTAAAAAATGTCTCTCGCACCCCATGTCGCTCCTCCGTACAATATGGAACCGGTGTTTGGTTGGCGACGTCTAACACAAAGCAAGCCCAGCGAGGAACGCAATGCTAAACCGATTAATAACTATTTTTCTCTATGGACTGCTATTTTTGGTGCAATCCATAAGCGCGGAGGACTTGTTTCCATCGCCTTACAGCGCCCCCCCACTGGAACAAACCGTACAATTCCTCCCTGTTGAAGAGGCCTACCGGCTGCTACCTACCGTTAATGGTGATCAGTTGCTAATCAACTGGGAAATTGAACCCGGCTACTACCTCTATCAACATCGCTTCCGCTTTCTAAACAGCGACCTTCAATTACTGGACGTTAGACCAGAATTTGCGCCTGGAAAACGTATCTATGACGACTACTATGAAAAAGAATTAGAGGTCTACTATCATCACACGCTCATCAGCCTGCCTTTGGATGCCCAGCTCTCCGAACTAGTTGTGGAGTCACAGGGCTGCGCCGATGCGGGTCTGTGCTATCCGCCTCGTAGACAACAAATCAGTATCGATGCTACCAATGCTTTAGCCGTCGTCATCGAGGCCATCCAGCGGGCACCCAATAGCGAACCTCCTATTCAAACATCACCAACTGCTAATTTGCCGCTGATGTTGTTGTTTGCACTACTGGGCGGCATGATTCTCAACCTTATGCCTTGCGTGTTTCCGGTCCTATCCATCAAAGCTCTCAGCCTAACCAGTGCCCACGCCAACAAACACAGCAAACACCTCCACGGCCTTGCTTACACCCTAGGTATTGTGCTGAGCTTTATGAGCATTGCAGCCCTATTAATGATTCTACGTCATGGGGGTAAGGCTATCGGATGGGGGTTTCAGTTACAATCTCCCGTCTTTGTTGGCCTTCTCGTCTACCTGTTCGTGTTAATGGGCCTAAGCTTTTCAGGCTTTCTCTCCATGGGAACCAAGCTAATGAACCTCGGGCAATCCACCACTGAGGGGAATGGGCTGGTAGCATCCTTCATGACAGGCTTGCTCGCAACGCTCGTAGCCAGCCCCTGTACCGCCCCATTTATGGGTACGGCTCTAGGCTTTGCCTTGGCACAACCAGCCTGGCTGGCCATGTCAGTCTTTATCGCTTTGGGCCTAGGCATGGCTCTACCACTACTATTGCTATCCTGTTGGCCAGGCATGGCGGAAAGAATGCCTAACCCTGGGGCCTGGATGGAACGATTTAAGGAATTCCTGGCATTTCCACTTTATCTAACTGCCGTGTGGTTACTGTGGGTTCTGGGCCGACAAACAGATAGCAATACTGTTACGGCTCTTATTGGCGGAATTGTTCTAATACTTTTTGCTCTCTGGTTACTGAAGGTTCACAAAAATAGCCTGACAATTGTTATTGCGCTGATATTCGGGACCCTTGCTCTGATAGCCCCCTGGCAAACCCACCTCAATGACGGCGCCGCTACCAAACCTTGGGAGCCTTACAGCACAGCAAAACTAGAACGCTTACGAGACAGCGGGAAGCCAGTATTTATCAATCTGACAGCAGACTGGTGTATTACCTGCCTAGTCAATGAAAAACTGGCTCTCAGTTCCGCGCAATTTCTGGAAGCACTCCAAGAGAAAAAGATCACCTACCTCAAAGGTGATTGGACCAAATACAACCCCGAAATCACTGCGCTACTGAATTTGCACCACCGAAGCGGCGTACCTCTCTACCTGTTTTACCCTAGAGGCCCGAGCAATCATCTCATTTTACCTCAACTTCTCACAGAAAATATTCTACTGGAGGCTATTTATCAGCCAACTAATTAAAAATTACGGAAGATGGCGGCCTTTTTGACGAAGTTACCGAAATTGACCGCCATCATGTCGGCATCCTCGGTCAAATCACACTGAAAACACGACAACTGCGCAGAGTAAGATCCAAATAGCGTCCCTAAAAATCACAACTTTTGCTTAAACTTGCAGCGAATGGAGCCAAAAATCGAAAAAAAAGGAACAATTGGACACTGCCAAGATTTTAATGCAGAATTATTCAAATCGCCCCCCTAAGGCGTGGCGATTAACACCATCGGAACAGACAACTCAGGCAGGGAAATTATGGCAACCATACTGGTATTAAACGGCCCAAACCTGAATCTCCTTGGCTCCCGAGAACCAGAGGTCTACGGCAATGAAAGCCTGGATCAGATCAATCAAGACCTAGCCGACACCTGTATAAAAAAAGGTCATCGCCTTTTAGCCCTACAAAGCAATGCAGAATACGAATTAGTAGACCGTATTCACGATGCTCAAAAGGAAGGGGTTAACTTTATTATCATCAACCCTGCCGCTTTTACCCACACCAGTATCGCACTACGTGACGCCCTGCTAGCGGTAGATATCCCTTTTATAGAGGTTCATCTGTCCAACGTACATACACGAGAAGAGTTTAGGCATTACTCCTACTTTTCCGATATAGCCAAAGGCGTTATTTGCGGTTTTGGCGGCCTTAGTTACAAGCTGGCACTGAATGCAGCACTAGACCAACTAAACTCCTGACAACATTTTTACCATTTGGAGCAATAACAGATGGATATTCGTAAAATTAAAAAGTTGATTGAACTGATCGAAGAATCTGATATCAATGAGCTGGAAATCAAAGAGGGTGAAGAATCCGTTCGCATTATCCGCAACGGCCGAGTGGTTGCCGCCGCACCAGCACCTGTTTCAGCACCTCAGGCAATGACTGAAGCGCCAGCAGTAACCCCTGAATTATCAGGCCACGTGGTTAATTCTCCCATGGTTGGCACCTTCTATCGCTCATCTGCTCCCGACGCCAAGCGCTTTGTCGAAGAGGGCCAGCAAGTCAAAGCTGGCGATGTACTCTGCATTGTTGAAGCCATGAAGATGATGAACCAAATCGAGGCCAGCAAAGCTGGCACCATCGGCGCAATTCTAGTTGAAGATGGCGAACCCGTAGAATTTGATCAGCCAATGATCACCGTCATTTAAGCCACAGCCGACAGGAGTAACAGTCATGCTGGAAAAAGTGCTTATTGCCAACCGCGGTGAAATTGCTCTACGAATTTTGAGAGCCTGCAAAGAGCTCGGCATCAAAACCGTAGCAGCTCATTCCAAGGGCGACGCCAGCCTGAAACATGTCTTGCTGGCAGACGAAACTATCTGTATTGGGCCCAACGCCTCTGCACAAAGCTATCTAAATGTACCCGCCATCATCAGCGCAATGGAGATATCCAACGCTCAGGCCGTCCACCCCGGCTATGGCTTTCTCGCTGAAAATGCTGATTTTGCCGAACAAGTAGAAAAAAGTGGTTTTATCTTTATTGGACCAACTGCTGACGTCATTCGCAAGATGGGCGACAAGGTCGCCGCTATCGACGCCATGAGAAAATCAGGTGTTCCCACAGTGCCAGGCTCAAATGGCCCACTGACGGATAACCAAGAGAGTAGTAAGGCCATTGGGCAGGAAGTGGGTTATCCCGTCATCATCAAAGCTGCCTCTGGCGGCGGCGGTCGAGGCATGCGTGTAGTACGCAATGAAGGCGAGCTAATCAACTCCATTCAAGTCACCAAAGCAGAAGCAAAAGCTGCCTTCGGTGACGACACAGTATACATGGAGAAGTTTCTGGAAAATCCACGTCATGTGGAAGTCCAAGTACTGTCAGACGGCCAGGGCCACGCCATCCACCTAGGCGACCGAGACTGCTCTTTACAACGTCGCCACCAGAAGGTTCTTGAGGAAGCTCCTGCTCCCGGCATTCCCGATGATATTCGCAATGAGGTACTGCAAGCCTGCGTTAATGCCTGCATCGAAATAGGCTATCGTGGCGCCGGTACCTTCGAATTTCTCTATGAAAACGGCGGCTTCTTTTTCATCGAGATGAATACCCGAGTGCAAGTGGAACACCCCGTCACTGAAATGATAACGGGTGTAGACATCGTCAAGGAACAACTGCTAATTGCCAGTGGTCTCCCGCTTAGCTTTCGCCAGGAAGACATTATCTTTCGCGGCCACGCCTTCGAATGCCGCATTAATGCGGAGGACTCCAAAACTTTCATGCCTAGCCCCGGCAAGATTACCGCCTACCATGCCCCCGGCGGCAACGGTGTGAGGGTCGATTCTCATATCTATGCAGGCTACACCGTCCCACCGCACTACGATTCACTGATAGGAAAAATTATCACCTACGGTAAAGACCGAGATGCCGCACTGTCACGTATGACCTCTGCGCTGGACGAGCTTCATATTGAGGGCATTAAAACTAACACTGAGCTACAGAGAGACTTGGTCTGTGATAAAGAATTCCGTAAGGGCTGCGTCAATATCCACTACCTAGAAAAGAAACTGGGCCTCTAAAAAACTACACACTAAAGACTCAACTAGCACAATAAAAAAAGCCCCGCATACCGGGCTTTTTTTCCATAAGGATTCTTCATAGGAAACGCAATGCCCTGGCTACAGCTCAGAATAAACAGCTCGAGAGAACAAGCCGAACGCATTGAAGACGTGTTGCTGGAAATTGGTGCCGCCTCAGTCACCTTTGAAGACAATGCCGACGAACCGATACTGGAGCCGGCACTAGGAGAAACGCCATTGTGGGGGCAAACCCGGATTACCGGGTTATTTGACGCTGAAACCAACACTGACGCCACCAACCAGATTCTGAAAAACAAACTAGGACAAACACTTCTAGACCGCAGCTGGGAGCTACTAGAAGATAAAGACTGGGAGAGGGAATGGATGAAACACTACCAGCCCATCCAGTGTGGCGAGCGACTATGGATTTGTCCCAGCTGGCTAGCCCCACCTCAACCAGATAGTATCAACCTACTACTGGATCCAGGCGTCGCTTTTGGTACTGGAACCCACCCAACCACATTTCTTTGCTTACAGTGGTTGGATGGAACACACCTAGACGGCAAAACCGTTACCGACTATGGCTGTGGATCTGGAATCCTAGCTATCGCCTCATTACTCTTGGGCGCCACATCTACTATTTGTGTAGATATAGACCCCCAGGCCCTAAGCGCCACTGCTGACAACGCGCAACGCAATGGGCTCTCACCAGACCGAACGCCTGCTTACCTACCCGATCTAGCACCAGAAAAAACAACCGATATAATGATTGCCAATATACTGGCTGGCCCATTAGTCTCACTGGCACCAAAACTGGCATCGCTGACCAATTCTGGAGGAAGTCTTTGTTTATCCGGAATTATCGAGAACCAAGCCCAGGAGGTTATCGACAGCTACCAGCCGTGGTTTGATTTTGACCCTCCAGCCAGCCGCGAACAGTGGGTGCGACTGACCGCTGTTAAGCGCTGACGCATCTCAGTAGAATAGACTCAACTAAGTAACGATTCTGCTCGCACATCATGACTGAGGTTATCGCCCTCTGCTCGGGTTGCCCGGCACAAAACCGGCACAGATTGAAACCTCTAATGGCCAAGTGAGCTGCGGTACATGCCTACTCATATTTGATGCACGTGCTCATCCGATAGAAAATGAGCCAGAAAAAGAAGACGCTCCTGAAAAAACCTCTCCCTCGACAGTGATGACTTGTTGATATACGACGATATGGATATCAGCGTACTTGAGACTTACTAGCAACAGAAAGAATTTACACCCGACAAGACGGCTAACACTGATATTGAGCCCCATATCGAACACGAGCTCCCTGGGTATTTGAAGCTAGCAGACAACATCAACACTACCGGGTCATCTCAAGATTTAGTTTCCACAGATACCCCTCTACCAGAACCTATCCAGCAAGACCTACTGACGACAGAGATACGTAACGCAGCTGATCGCCCTCAGATAAAAACCGAACCCGGCTTATTTGAACCTAACGAAACAGCCACCCCGATGAATACCTGTACGAAGAGCTGGCTGGCGCGACCATCACGCCCAACCAGCCGGTAAAACTGACACTAAAACTACTTGATCCAGGTTCAAACGCGGCTCACTGCTCATCCCAGAATAAACTTTTTCCCAGCACCAACAACAGGTATCATAACGGCCCATTTTCAACCCTCACCAACAGGCAATCTAGGCTCTACACCGTGGTAAAAATTGGCGCTCATTTATTGGAAAACAGAACCATTATGGCCCCAATGGCGGGCGTCACTGACTTTCCTTTTCGTCAACTCTGCCGCCAACTCGGTGCGGGCTTAGCTGTTTCTGAAATGATTACCGCCGACACAAGCCTCTGGAAAAGTCGAAAAAGCCAACAAAGGCTGGTCCACCGCGATGAAACCTCACCACGGTCTGTTCAAATTGCTGGCAGTATACCGGCCATGATGGCTGATGCTGCCCAACAAAATGTGACACTAGGTGCAGACATTATCGATATCAATATGGGCTGCCCAGCCAAAAAGGTGTGCAAACGCTCAGCAGGCTCAGCATTGCTTCAGGACGAATCACTGGTACAGGAGATCCTAAAAGCGGTAGTAGCAGCCGTCGACGTTCCGGTCACCCTAAAGATTCGTACTGGCTGGGACAGTGAAAACCGGAATGCTGTCACTATTGCACGGATCGCAGAAGATTCAGGAATCAGCGCCTTAGCCGTCCATGGTCGAACGCGTGCCTGTAAATTTATTGGCCACGCCGAGTACGACACCATTGCCGCAGTAGTGGAAGCCATCTCTCTACCCGTCTTTGCCAATGGCGACATTCATACCCCACAACAGGCTAAACAAGTGCTCGATTACACCGGAGCAGCGGCAGTGATGATTGGCCGTGGCGCCCAGGGAAACCCTTGGTTGTTCCGAGAAATAAACGGCTATCTCGAGCATGGAGTGATACCAAGTCGGCCATCACTGGAAGAATTGGCTAGTACTGTTAGCCATCATATTCAAGCCATCCATCAGTTTTATGGCGAATATCTAGGAATACGGATTGCCCGTAAGCATGTAGGCTGGTACGTTAACGCCCTGCCAAGCGGTAGAATGTTTCATCAGTATTTCAATCAACTTGACGACCCCTGCCAACAAAAACAGAGCCTGCACAATTTTTTTGCAGAGCCAAACAATAATTGGGACCAAGTCGCATGAGCGCCATTGACACTTTTATCATACAGGCGGAGACGGACGCCGAACGATCCACAATAACTCACCAGCATGAGTCACTACGCCAGTGTGTGGAGAGCGCTCTAAAACAGTATTTTCTTCACCTGGACGGCCAACCCACAAATAACCTCTACCAGATGGTCCTCAGTGAGGTAGAAGCCCCCCTTCTGGCGGCCGTTCTGACCTACACACGCAATAACCAGAGTAAAACTGCGCAAATGCTGGGACTCAACCGAGGCACGCTGCGCAAGAAACTAAAACAATACGACTTACTTTAAAAACAACTGACGAGGACACCATGAGCGACCTGCGTAAAGTTTCCCGCGCCCTGATCAGCGTATCTGACAAAACTGGTATTGTTGAATTTGCCCGAGGACTGAGTGCCCAGGGCGTTGAGCTTCTCTCTACTGGTGGCACCCATCGCCTGCTTAACGATAACGGTATCGCTGTACGGGAAGTCTCCGACTACACAGGTTTTCCAGAAATGATGGATGGTCGAGTAAAGACACTGCACCCAAAAGTTCACGGCGGCATACTTGGTCGACGTGGCATTGATGACGACGTGATGGCCAAGCACAACATACTTGGCATCGATATGGTTGTAGTTAATCTTTACCCCTTCGCTGCCACCGTTGCCGACCCAAATTGTGACCTACCCACTGCTATCGAAAATATTGATATTGGTGGTCCCACTATGATTCGCTCAGCAGCAAAAAACCACAAAGATGTGGCCATTGTGGTGAATGCTAGTGACTACACCTCCGTACTAGAGGAGATGCAAAATCAGGACGCCCAATTGGGTTATGAAGCCCGCTACAACCTGATGGTTAAAGCATTTGAACATACCGCAGCCTATGACGGCATGATTGCCAACCATTTTGGCGCACGCGACACGTCAAATGAAAAATGTAATTTCCCTAACACCTATAACGCGCAATACCTGAAATCTCAGGAAATGCGTTACGGTGAAAACCCTCACCAGAATGCTGCTTTCTATGTGGAAGAAAACCCTGCAGAGGCCAGTATCGCGACAGCCAGACAGCTACAAGGTAAAGAGCTGTCTTACAACAATATCGCCGACACCGATACCGCACTTGAATGCGTCAAACAGTTTGACCAGCCCACTTGTGTAATTGTAAAACACGCCAACCCCTGTGGCGTTGCTGTCGCCACTGACATCAAGACCGCTTACGATCTGGCCTTTGCTACTGATCCTGAATCAGCCTTCGGTGGCATTATTGCCTTTAACCGTGAGCTGGATGCCGAAACTGCTGCGGCTATCTGCGATCGTCAATTTGTCGAAGTTATTATTGCGCCAATTATCTCAGATGCTGCCAGTGAAGCGGTTAGCACCAAAAAGAACGTACGCCTCCTGGAATGTGGCGAATGGGATGCATCAGTACAAGCTAAGGGTTTTGACTACAAACGTGTCAATGGCGGCCTGCTGATTCAAGACCGCGATAAAGAAATGGTCACTGCTGAAGATCTGAAAGTAGTCACCGCGCGCAAACCTACCGACATTGAATTGGACGACATGCTGTTTGCCTGGAAAGTGTCCAAGATGGTGAAATCCAACGCCATCGTCTACACCAAAAACAAACAAACAATTGGTGTTGGTGCCGGCCAGATGAGTCGGATCAACTCTGCAAGAATTGCGGCCATCAAAGCCGAACTTGCCGGCTTAGACATTAAGGGGGCAGTTATGTCATCCGATGCTTTCTTTCCCTTCCGTGACGGTATAGACAATGCTGCAAGTGTAGGTATTAGCTGTATCATCCAGCCCGGCGGCTCTATTCGTGATGAAGAAGTTATTGCCGCAGCCGATGAACACGGTATGACCATGTTGTTCACGGGAATGAGACACTTCCGACACTAAGCTTAGAATAGAAAGGGCGGCACTATGCAGCCCTTTGTTCTTTTGCGGCGATTGCACCATCCCACTCGCTATTCGAGGGTAATAGCCGTTTTCATTTTCAGGCAAGACAGGTAAAACGCATCCATGAAGATTCTGGTCATAGGCTCAGGTGGCCGCGAACACGCACTGGCGTGGAAAGCTGCCCAAAGTAACGATGTTGAAACCGTTTTTGTGGCTCCGGGAAATGCCGGCACGGCTCTAGAACCAAAACTGGAAAATGTATTTATCGATCCCGCTAACTTTAACGCACTGGCAGATTTTGCCGAAAAAAATCAGATCAATCTGACTATCGTCGGCCCCGAGCAACCGCTAGTTGATGGCATTGTGGATTTTTTTGCCGCTCGAGGACTACGGGCCTTTGGCCCCAGCAAGGGTGCCGCACAATTGGAAGGATCCAAAGCCTTCACTAAGAATTTTCTTGATCGCCATCATATCCCTACTGGCGAGTACCAAAACTTTACTGAAATCGAACCGGCTCTCGCTTACCTCCAAGAAAAAAGCGCCCCCATTGTGGTCAAGGCCGATGGTTTGGCGGCAGGAAAAGGTGTCATCGTTGCAACGACGCTGGAAGAAGCAGAAACCGCCGTCAAAGACATGCTGGCAGGTAATGCTTTTGGTGAAGCAGGGCATCGCGTTGTTATCGAAGAGTTTTTGAACGGTGAAGAAGCCAGCTTTATCGTTATTGTGGACGGCAAAAACATCCTGCCCATGGCCACATCACAAGATCATAAAGCCCGAGACAACGGCGACAAAGGCCCCAATACTGGCGGCATGGGCGCTTATTCACCCGCACCCGTTGTAACCACTGAAATTCACAATCGTGTGATGAAAGAAGTGATCGAGCCAACCGTTAGCGGCATGGCAGCAGAGGGCAATGATTACACCGGTTTTCTCTATGCCGGGTTAATGATTATGTCCGACGGCACCCCCAAAGTGATCGAATACAACTGTCGTTTTGGTGATCCGGAAACCCAGCCTATCATGATGCGCCTGAAGTCTGACTTAGTCTCACTATGTAATGCGGCCTTGGACAAGAAACTGGATCAATGCACCACTGAGTGGGATTCAAGAGCCGCACTGGGTGTGGTAATGGCTGCAGGCGGTTACCCCTCCAGCTACAACAAAGGCGATGTGATTTCCGGGTTACCAGCGACTGATGCCGACAGCAGTAATGAAAAAGTCTTCCATGCTGGCACTAAAGACATTAACGGACAAGTAACCACTAATGGCGGCAGGGTTTTATGTGCAGTAGGCCTTGGCAATACCGTTACAGAAGCGCAGGAACAGGCCTATAAACTAACAAAAAAAATCTCTTGGGATAAGGTTTATTACCGCACGGATATTGGGTACCGCGCTGCTGCTAGAGAGAAACAGCCCTAAGTTAGGTTACCTCTAATGGATAAGCACAGACTTAAACCTGTAGGTGTAAGTTTCAACGTTACCTAACCGTCCGCTTTCAGCCAAAAGCAGATATATAGAGGCTAGCGCGCCAGCAATGCCGTATGAGCTGTTCCTGTTTCTATAATGGCAACCTCGCCAACTTCTACCATTAGGTAACAACAGGACTGACATAACGTGTATCTATACAATGCACACCATAACCTAGGTCTTCTACAGGATTAATTTCCATTTGGTCTCCACACAACATGGCCGTTGATTTTGCTACAATAAGCACCGGTTAAACAACCCCGCGGTTAAACTAATGAGTTTACGACGACTTTCTCCTCTCGACGGACTACTGCTTCAAGTAGACCATGCTCTGCGCACACTGGTGGTGGACGCCCCTGCGCACGAAAGAATCTCTCCAGCCAAGGAGGCGCCCGAGCAGAGCCTTTCTGATGAAGAAAGGCGTCATGCTGCAGGCCTGATGCGGGTAAATCATACCGGAGAAGTTTGTGCTCAGGCGCTCTATCAGGGGCAAGCTCTCACTGCAAAGTTAACCTCGGTTCGTAGTGAGATGGAACAGGCTGCTAACGAGGAAATTGACCACTTGGCCTGGTGCCAGGAACGAGTCAAGCAACTTGGAAGTCACTCCAGCGTCCTAAACCCTCTCTGGTATGGGCTATCTTTTGGTATTGGTGCTACGGCAGGACTAATCAGCGACAAGCTTAGCTTGGGATTTGTCTCGGCCACGGAAAATCAAGTATGCCAACACCTGGAACATCACCTTAAAAAATTACCACCTAAAGATGAGAAAAGCCGCGCTATTGTGGCACGAATGTTAATAGATGAAGAAAAGCATGCTCATGCGGCCCTAAGTGCTGGCGGCCTGAAGTTTCCTGCTCCGATCAAAGGCCTGATGACACTGTTATCCAAAGCAATGATCGAAACCAGCTACCGTATTTAAGCTATCGTGACCGAGCAGCTTCCTTGGCTTTTTCCTGGATCTCCCTGACGATGCCCACAATTCGCTCCTTCACCCATTGATGGGCTGGGGACTTGATGGTCCTGGCATGTTGCACCAGTACCACCGGAACAGTGCTCTCAAAATCTAACTCTTCAGGATAAGGTTTACGTACAATCTCATACGTCTCACCCTCAAT
Organism: Porticoccus sp.; assembly: GCA_047635115.1. GTDB lineage: Bacteria > Pseudomonadota > Gammaproteobacteria > Pseudomonadales > Porticoccaceae > Porticoccus. Next base: position 27,228 of record JBLIJA010000002.1, read on the forward strand.
TTTCAAGTCGTGCATAGTCGCCATCATCAAACAATCTGTTTGCCACAACGCGTCCATTGCCGTCATCAACTGGGTAGTGACCAAACTCTTTTTTCGCTTTAACCCATGCTTGGTTAGCTCACGATCAAACCGGGTTTCTACCGCTGCTGAAACCACTCCGGACAGAAGTAAGTAATACTGAATAAAGGGGTATTCGAGCATGTCCTTCAGGGTGAGCTTTTCCTTTTTTGCAAGAGGATGCCCGGCCCTCATCCACACCGCTGGGGTAAAATGACCCAGTGGCGTCATGTGATATTCATCGCCATACGGCCGAACAATTTCAATGGCAAAATCCAGGTCGCCATCCTTAAGCACACGTTTGTCCTCATGAGACTCACTGGTCAGTGTTAATGTCATAAAGGGTGCTTCTTTGATAAGCCTACCCATCAAGGTAGGTATAACCTGGACAGCAATAAACTCCGCCGCCATGATGCAAATTTCGCCTTCGTAGGTCTTCGGATCGAATCGGCTTGGCGCCACCAAGTCTTCTACGCCAGATAACACCATTGGCAGCTGTCGCCCCAACTCAACAGTCCTTGGTGTTGGTATCAGCCCTCGGCCACTTCTAATAAAGAGCGGATCATCAAACAGTTCCCTGAGCCTCTGTAAAGTCTTGCTCATTGCTGGCTGAGTAATAAACATTCGCTCAGCAGCCTGGGTAACACTTTGCTCCTCTATCAGCATCTGGAGCGCCACCAGCAAATTCAGATCAATTCTTGATAATATCTTGGCATCCACCAGCCATTCCTTTCGGTTATTTTATATATCATCTTAATACATTTGGATCATGGATACTTGTTCACTATATTACCAACTGTACTCGTGAAGCCCAGCATTACCAATCAATGAAGTTAATGACTTGGAGGCTTCACAAGCAAGTTTATACTTCTTACTCCCTCTATATCCTTTAAGGCAGCAATAGCTGCCTTTTTTTTGCTCGAAAAATGCCAAGAACAGAACACTGAGCAAAAGCATCGTTCAAAGGCCAGCCTTCAAACGTAAGAAACTAAATAATTGCGCTAAAACATAATCATCAGGAGATGTGGTATTTTTAGCCAAAAGCTATACAGGTGATCGCATGTCGTAACTGTGAGTAATATCTACACCACCCTTTGCCAGCATAATAGATGCCGAACAATATTTTTCAGCCGACAACTTCACGGCATTGCGGACCATACTTTCTTTCAGATTGTTGCCCGTGACCACAAAGTGGAGATGGATTTTAGTAAATACCGAAGGTACCGCATCAGCACGCTCAGCCTCTATTTCAGCAATACAATCTATGACATCCTGACGGCTTTTCTTGAGAATATTAATCACATCAAAGGACGAACAGCCACCCATGCCCATCAGCAGTACTTCCATCGGGCGAGCTCCCTGATTTTTTCCACCGTGATCCGGCGGACCATCCATGACGAGACTATGACCCGTTTCTGAATCGGCAATAAATTTGGCGTCTCCGCCCCAAGTAATTTTTGCTTTCATAGCGCCCTAAAGTTTAAAACTAGTTGCCAAAAGTATAGAAAGCCTAACATAAATGGCGTTCTTTTCTCCGTAGAATCGACTACCCGGCAGACACTTTTGTCATAAGGAGCCATATAAACATGACAAATTCGAGCCTGGCCGATGATGATTTTGTACCCATAATGGATTCTTTCTATGCGAGAGATCACAAACAGGGAGAATCCGAGTTGGCAGCAGCACCAATAACACCTCACATCACCAATGTAGAAGAGCTCTTAATTGACTGTCACCGCAGAAAATATCCTGCCAAAATCACCATCATTTATGCTGGTTATCAGGGCGACACGCTCTCTTCTATCATAAAGGGATCCGCAAAGGTTCTGCTCGAAGATGATAATGGTCGCGACATGATTGTCGGCTACCTTAACGAAGGTGCCTTTTTCGGCGAGATGGGCCTGTTTGAATAAACGATAGAACGGCTTGGATTCGAGCTAAAACCGAATGTGAAGTAGACGACCTTGCTTTCCTAGATGTGACGGGAAGAATTGCCAGCACTCTACTGGAGCTGTGCAACGAACCCGACGCAATAACCCACCCCGATGGCATGCAAATCAAAATCACCCGACAAGAGATTGGGCGTATTGCTGTCTGCTCTCGAGAAATGGTTGGCCGAGTCCTCAAAACACTGGAAAAACAGGAGATTGTCTCTGCAAAGGGGAAAACTATGGTGGTGTATGGCACAAGGTGGCTTTATAACACTCATTAGCAATAACAAGAGCAGTACAAAAAAAGCCTTCAACCAGGCCTTTTTTATGCCGTAGAAATTAGCCCTTCCTAGTCTCAGTTAAACATTTCCATCAATTTCAACCCTGGCTCCTCAGCTCGCATAAACGTCTCCCCCACCAGGAACACATTCACATTATGGCCTCGCATAGCGGCCACATCATAAGTGGTTAGAATACCGCTTTCTGTAACCACAATACGGTCATCTGGAATTTTACCCAGCAGACCAAAGGTCGTATCTAAGGTGGTATCAAAAGTGTGTAAATCACGATTATTGATGCCAATCATCCGATTATCAATCAATAACGCTCGATCCAGCTCAGCCTCGTTATGCACCTCAATCAATACATCGAGACCCAATGCTACCGCTATACCATGCAATTCCTCCATCTGGGCCTGGGTCAATGCCGCCACGATCAATAGGATGCAATCTGCACCCAACACATAAGACTCATAAATCTGATAAGGCTCTATAACAAAGTCTTTACGCAACACGGGCAACTGGGTCGCCCCTCTCGCCATTATCAGATATTCATCAGCACCCTGGAAAAAATCACGGTCCGTCAGAACAGACAAACAGGCCGCCCCTCCTTTCTCATAACTTCGAGCAATACTCACCGGGTCTAAATACGGCCGGATCACACCCTTGCTTGGAGAGGCTTTTTTAACTTCCGCAATCACTGCAGCCAAGCCCTGCTCAACTTTTTCTGCCAATGCCTCGGTAAAACTACGGATATCACGGCCCGATTGGCACTGATCTCTCAACTGATCCATTGAGACATGAGCACTTCGCTCTGCCACCTCCTCAGCTTTTCTCGCAAGAATTTTCTTTAAAACGGTTGGTGTCTTTAATGCCGTATTCATAACAATTATTCTGTTTCTTTTAGACAATGGGTAAAGGTGACAAGGTCGTTAATTTTGGCTTTAGCCAGACCGCTGCCAATGGCATCCTGAGCCAAGCGGACTCCCTCAGACAAATCATTGGAAATCCCTGCTGTATAAAGTGCTGCCCCTGCATTCAGCGCAACCATATCGGAAGCTGTAACGCTTCCTTTTGATAATGCTTGTTTTGAAAGTGCTCGCTCAATCAAGTCTAGGCTCTCCTTTGCATCGGCAACTTTCAAATCCTTAAGGTCACCACGAGCAAAACCAAAATCCTCAGGGGATATGGAATATTCGCGAATATGGCCATTCTTTAGTTCGGCAACCCAGGTTTCAGAGGCAATGCTGATTTCATCTAAACCATCAGCCGAATGAACCACAAGCACATGCTCGCCACCTAGCTGTTTCATCACTTCTGCCACTGGACTAAGCCACTGACGATCGTATACACCGAGCACCATATTTGGCACACCGGCAGGGTTAGTTAACGGCCCAAGTAAATTAAAAACTGTTCGAACACCCAATTCTTTTCGTGGGCCAATGGCATGTTTCATCGCGCTGTGGTGATTGACGGCAAACATAAAACCGACGCCTACCTCCTCAACACAGAGGGCTACCTGTTCTGAGGTTAAGTCCAGCCGGACTCCTGCGCATTCTAACAAATCGGCGCTGCCGCTCTTACTACTCACCGAGCGGTTCCCGTGCTTAGCCACTTGAGCACCCGCAGCAGCTGCAACAAAAGCGCTCGCCGTAGATACATTGAAAATACCCGAGTTATCACCCCCGGTACCGACAATATCCACCAAATGAGGACCCGATACGGAGACAGCCGTAGCCAACTCACGCATCACTTGAGCAGCACCCGTAATTTCGGCTACCGTTTCACCCTTCATGCGCAAACCTAACAGAAAGCCGCCTATCTGAGCGTCTGTAGCATTGCCAGTCATTATCTGCTTCATGACATCGCGCATCTCGTTAGTACCGAGATCCCGATTATTCAATACCGTAGAAATTGCTTGTTGAATATCCACCATGCAGCCTTTCAGTCAGATCTTGAGAAAGTTTTCGAGCAGATCATGCCCATTTTCAGTGAGAATAGACTCTGGGTGAAACTGTACCCCTTCCACAGCATAATCGCGGTGACGGAACCCCATGATTTCGTCAATACACCCCTCGCCTGTCTGCGTCCAGGCCGTAATTTCTAGGCAATATGGCAAACTCTCTCGATCAACGATCAGTGAGTGGTAGCGAGTCGCCTCAAACGGATTAGGAAGCCCACGAAATACGCCAACATCATTATGGTATATAGGCGATGTTTTACCGTGCATCACGCTCTTTGCTCTCACCACCTTGCCGCCAAATGCCTGACCAATACTTTGATGCCCCAGACAGATACCAAGGATAGGTATTTTTCCAGAAAAGCGCTCAATAATCGACACGGAAATCCCAGCCTCATTGGGCGTGCAGGGCCCCGGAGAAATCACAATTTTTTCCGGGGCAAGCGAGGCCACTTCTTCTAGGGTAATTTCATCATTACGAACAACGTTTACTTCAGCCTTTAACTCACCCAAATACTGGACCACGTTGTAGGTAAAGGAGTCATAATTATCAATCATCAATATCATAGTTAGGGCTCTTTAGACCACCAGATCTACAGCGCGAAAAATAGCTCGTGCTTTATTCATGGTTTCCTTCCACTCCAAAGCGGGCACTGAATCTGCCACGACACCAGCACCGGCTTGGACGTAAAGCTTACCGTCTTTGATGACCGCTGTACGGATAGCAATAGCCGTATCCATATTGCCATTCCAACCAATGTAACCCACAGCACCACCATAGACGCCCCGCTTCACTGGCTCGAGCTCATCAATAATTTCCATCGCCCGAATTTTTGGTGCACCGCTCAAGGTCCCTGCTGGCAATGTGGCTCGCAGTACATCGATAGCACTGGTACAGGGCTTTACTTGCCCCGTCACATTGGAGGTAATATGCATGACGTGTGAGTAGCGCTCCACTTTCATTTGCTCGGTGACCTTCACCGAACCGATTTGAGACACGCGCCCCGCATCATTTCGGCCCAAGTCAATTAGCATCAAATGCTCCGCGATCTCCTTGGGGTCATTCATCATATCCTCTTCTAAAGTCAAATCCTCTTCGGGAGTATGACCTCGGCGGCGGGTTCCCGCGATAGGGCGAACCGTCACCTCACCATCCTCCAGCCGAGCCAGAATTTCGGGTGAAGAGCCTGCAATATGAAAATCACCCAAATCGAGGAAATACATATAAGGAGAAGGATTGAGACAGCGTAATGCTCGGTACAGATTTAATGGCTCTGTATCAAAATCCGTCGACAGGCGCTGAGATGGGACCACTTGCATGGCATCGCCCGCCAGAATGTAATCCTTCACCTTATCAACAGCGGCTTTAAAGTTTTCTTCGCCAAAACTGGAGACAAATGCCGATTCATCTAATCCACCGCCATTGAGATTCACAGAAGGCAGCTCAGGTAATGGGTTCTCCAATTTAGCTTCAAGGTCGTCTAGCCGAGACTGCGCATTGGACCAGGCATTAGGTTCTGCAGCATCTTCATGCACCACAAAAATCAGCTTTCCCAGCAAGTTGTCAAAAATGACGACCTCGTCGGAAGCCATCAGCAAAATATCCGGGTTACCCAAGTCGTCTTTAGGTGCAGAGTGCTTTAACCGGGGTTCTACATAACGCACAGTATCGTAGCCAAAGTACCCCACTAGACCACCAGTAAATCTGGGCAGCTGCGGTAAATCAGGCATTTGGTACTGGGAATGGAAGTCTTCGACATCCTGTAACGGATCATCAGTAGTACGAGAGACCAGCACTTCACCGTCCCGCTCAATCACCAGCTTATCACCGAAAACTTTGAGAATAGTAGTGGAAGGCAGCCCAATCAAAGAGTAGCGGCCCCACTTTTCTCCGCCATGTACGGATTCAAACAAGTAGGAATAGGGCCCGCGGGCCAGCTTCAAATAACAGGATAGCGGCGTTTCAAGGTCCGCCAGAATCTCCCGTACCACAGGAATACGGTTATAGTTCTGCTCAGCCAATTCGGCAAATTGTTCAGGGGTCATGGTTATTCCCTTGCGCATACCCGCGCAGAATGATCAGACAACAGACAAGTAAGGGTGGCCCCTAAGTTCAGGCAGCCCATCAGATCACTGGCTACGCCATCGCTTGCCCAGCTGGGCAGAACAAAGTTGAGCATAAAAGAAATTTTGATGGTTATCGTAAATCACCGATGTCTCCAAAAGAGTACGGGGCAAAAATTTGATGTTGCATTCTAATCGATTCGTGCGATGCTGAAAAGTCAGACTACCTGCGTCAATTCAGCCCGCATCTCATCAATGGCCTGTTGATAATTCTCTGCGCCGTAAATAGCGGAACCGGCCACAAAGGTATCGGCGCCCGCCTCAGCAATTTGGCGGATATTATTGATCGTAACCCCACCATCAACTTCCAATCGTATGTTGAGACCGCAGCCATCAATCAATGCTCGCGTTTCACGTAACTTATCGAGCGTCGCAGGAATAAACTTTTGACCGCCAAACCCGGGATTAACTGACATCAGCAGAATCATATCCACCTTGTCGAGCACATGCTTTACTTGCTCAAGGCCCACAGCAGGGTTCAATACCAAGCCGCTTTTGCAGCCAGCATCACGAATTAATTGCAGTGAACGATCCACATGCCTTGATGCTTCAGGGTGAAACGTTATCCAGCTCGCTCCAGCCTCGGCAAAGTCGCCAATCAGTCGGTCCACTGGCTCGACCATGAGGTGCACATCAATGGGTGCCGTGATACCGTAATGACGCAATGCTGCACACACCACGGGGCCAATAGTTAGGTTAGGCACATAGTGATTATCCATTACATCGAAATGCACCACATCAGCACCCGCGTTGAGTACCGCATCGACTTCCTCTCCCAGGCGGGCGAAATCTGCAGAAAGAATAGACGGTGCTATCAAAAAATTAGTCATGAATATTCACTTTATTTAACCAGTTATACTTAAAAAACTATCGCAGGCTAACAAATCAGTTGCGACGCACTATGACGTAGAACGGTTACTGCTGCAATATTGCTTTAGCCGCCCTGCTCACCGAGAGCAGCCTGACCATTACTTGCCTGAAAGCGCTCCTCCCGAAATCCCTGCATACGCTTTTAGCCCACAAAAATAATCGGGACTCCCGCTCCATGGAGCTTGGCATAATCACGCTATCCTTTGGGATATGCCTCAACATCCTACTCTTTAAAATGTATTCCCTGCTGCTGTAAATAACGACGCGATTTTTTACAATAACCGCACCAGACCGCACTGTACATCACCACTTGCCGCTGCGCCCTGGAATCAATGCTAATCGCCTGAACCTCCACCTGCTATGACGAGCCGTGGTCAGCCTTCGCATCGCTGAAATGCGTTTTCTCTGATTCATCTACCCATTTACAAATTTCTGCATGAATCGCCTGGGCCACCAAACCAAAGAGCAACCTGACCATCACGCACCATCTCTAGGCAACCATCACCAGCCATCGCTGTTTTACCGTCCAAACCATTCAATGGCACAAAGTATACAGAACATACTTCAGTTCTAACCAGTTAAGCGTTTATGTCAACAAACTCGCCGATGCATACTTAATGAAATTCGCTGACAAATATGCGACAGTTTGCTTTCCAAAGGAACGGCTATCAAACAATATAAAGGTATCGCCACCCATGAGTCCTCATACCTATCGCCTTATCATTTCCTGCCCAGACCGGGTTGGACTGGTCGCCGCTGTTAGTTCTTTTCTTGCGTCAGAAGGAGGGCTGCTGACAGAAGCCAATTACTATCGCGACCCTGAATCTAACTGGTTTTTTATGCGTCAGGTGATTGCTGCCGATTCACTCCCCTATGGTCCAGAAGAACTCAAACAGAGGTTCTCTCCTCTCGCGGAGCAATTCGATATGGAGTGGCGACTGACGGACACCAAGGCACCCAAACGGGTAGTTCTAATGGCCAGTAAACAGGCCCATTGCTTGTCAGACCTACTCTACCGCTGGCGCAGCGATGAAATGGCATTTGATATCCCCTGCGTGATCTCTAATCACGACGATCTTCGCAGCTATGTGGATTGGCACAAAATTGACTACCATCACACACCGGTTGATTCCGACAACAAAGCAGAGCACTTTGCCATTGTTGAACAGCTGATTGACGCCAGCAATGCCGATGTCATTGTACTGGCTCGTTATATGCAAATTTTATCACCAGACCTGTGCGCCAAATATCCGGGGAAAATCATTAATATTCACCACAGCTTTCTACCCGCATTTGTCGGCGCCAAACCCTATCACCAAGCGGCAGAACGTGGCGTCAAGCTGATTGGCGCCACCTGCCATTACGTCACCAGTGATTTGGATGCTGGGCCAATTATTGAGCAAGATGTGGTGCGAATCAGTCATCACGACAGTATTCCCGACCTGGTTCGCAAAGGGAAAGATGTGGAGAAAACAGTGCTAGCAAGGGGGCTACGAAATCACTTGGAAGACCGCGTCCTAATGCATGGCAACAAAACCATTGTCTTTGAGTAAACACTCTTTTTTTACTTGAACAGAACTGGCTTTCTCTTGAGTGAGCCTGAATTTTACTTAAAAGCACCAAATCGGCCCAGGTTACGATGCGGTCCACGCTATCAGAATCAGGCCTGTCAACGCCTCGAGTCCTGCGAGAAAACGAATGCGGCTAAGGGGCTCAATGTCTCCATAACCCAGCGACGTTTAGTCGCTAAATGAAAAATAACCACAACCCAGAAAGGAGCCATCAAAATTACCCTCAAGTGAACCGTAACCACCCCACATCAATAGCAGATAATAAGCGAAACTGAACACCCAAATTTCAGTCACATCTGCAAGAAAAATACCGGACACACCGATCAGCAGTCGAAAACGTGGTTGAACTCGTAATCTAGGCAAAAAATGGCCCGTCGATACAGCGCCTCGCAATGAATCAACACGGCAATCGCTACCACGACACCATTGAAAAAGAATGCTGCTGCCAAACCGGCTAAACTCCAACATTATCAAGATCGATGCACTGAAAAATTACATTACATGTCATTCACTACACTAAATGTAACGCCTTTAACCCTGATTTGCATTACCCTTAACTCGAACCCCTCACGCTAATGCTTTGAAATCTGTGCCTACCAACTTTTACCGGCCTTCTTGCAATCCCTCGTCGTTACCGTAACACTTGGCACATCTCCATTTGTGGCCCCAATATGAAACACTCTGACCTGCGAGAATTTATCGATTTCCTAGAACAGCGCGGTGAATTAAAGCGCATCACAGCGGAAGTTGACCCCTATCTGGAAATGACGGAAATCTGCGACCGAACTCTGCGTGCCGGCGGGCCTGCGCTGTTGTTTGAAAACCCCAGAGGGTTTGATATTCCGGTATTAGGTAATCTGTTTGGCACCCCTGAAAGAGTCGCCATGGGTATGGGCCAAGAGAATTTGTCGGGTATGCGCGAAGTGGGTGAATTACTCGCCTTTCTCAAAGAACCCGAACCACCCACTGGCATGAAAGACCTTTGGGACAAACGCCATCAATTCAAGTCCATTCTCAATATGCCCACGAACGTGGTGAAAAAAGCCCCTTGTCAGGCCGAGGTGATTGAAGCTGATGACGTTGATCTGGGCAAACTACCGATTCAAACCTGCTGGCCCGGTGATGCGGGTCCACTGATTACCTGGCCACTGGTCATTACCCGTGGGCCAGAAAAAGAACGCCAGAATCTCGGCATCTACCGTCAACAGGTCATCGGCAAAAACAAACTGATTATGCGCTGGCTATCCCACCGCGGTGGTGCGCTGGATTTTCGTGACTGGCAATTGGCCCATCCCGGTAAACCGTTCCCCATTGCTGTGGCGCTCGGGGCAGACCCAGCCACCATTTTAGGTGCTGTTACACCCGTTCCCGACACCCTCTCCGAGTACGCCTTTGCCGGATTACTGCGTGGCAAAAAAACGGATGTTACTACCTGCCTTGGCAGTGACTTACAGGTTCCCGCCAGTGCGGAATTTATTCTTGAAGGCTCTATTTACCCGGATGAAATGGCTGAAGAAGGCCCCTTTGGCGATCACACCGGCTACTACAACGAAGTCGAGCAATTCCCGGTATTTACCGTGGAGCGTATCACCCACCGCAAGGATCCGATTTACCACAGCACTTACACCGGCAGGCCACCGGATGAACCGGCTATTTTGGGTCTAGCTCTGAACGAAGTGTTTGTGCCCATATTGAAAAAACAGTTCCCGGAAATTACCGATTTTTATTTGCCACCCGAAGGCTGCTCCTATCGCATGGCCGTCGTGACCATGAAGAAGCAATACCCCGGCCACGCCAAACGGGTGATGATGGGGGTGTGGTCGTTTCTCCGCCAGTTTATGTACACCAAATTTGTTATTGTTACCGACGACGATGTGAATGCTCGAGACTGGAATGATGTGATCTGGGCGATGACCACCCGAATGGATCCGCGCCGCGATACCGTGATAATCGACAATACTCCCATCGACTATTTGGACTTTGCCTCACCCGTTTCCGGTCTAGGATCAAAAGTTGGGTTTGATGCCACCAATAAATTACCCGGAGAAACCAACCGTGAATGGGGCACGCCAATTGAAATGGATACAGCTGTAAAAGAGAAAATTGATGGGCTTTGGGATTCGTTGGGTATAGACAAGTAACAACGAGATGAAGTAATTTTAGTTACTGCCATTGTGAGCAAAATTCTCATAAAGTCCTCAACAAATCAAAAGCTACTGGGCTATGTTGAAAAATTGAGGTTAATGGAGAATCAGAGGCCAAAAAAATACTAAAATTATCTACGAAAAACTAGACGAACAGGACACGGTTGCGCGACCTGATACAGTAATAATGGCCCGCTCTGAGGCGGTTTCGATTACAAAAAAGCACTTAAGGCCGAGTTTTCGAGGGTGTAGGACCAATTCCACGAACTCAGCATTTTTGTAACCATTACAGACAATGCAGGCTTCGCTGCCCCGCAGATGGGACATGGCGATAATAAGCTTGGCTTTACTACCCGCTTCCAGGCCATGGTGATACTGCGCACAAAATTTAGTGATTTCTTCAACCAAGTGGCACTGCTGGTTCACCTTGATGGGAAAGACGCCCATGTACTCGCCCTGATAACCACACTCTGCAATTTCCGCCGCAAAAGTTTTGTTCAGTAGCGTAATGCGTTCGTCCAGCAAGTTTTCAATCCGCAGTAAAACCGGCATGGCATGTCCGCGTTGCTCGAGACCGGTAACAACGGTCATCTCACCTTTATCAGAGAGACCAAAATAACCCGCATCCCAGTCGTTGATGCCATAGAGGCTAGCTGAGTCGGCTGCCTGCTAACCTGGCATTTTATGGCGAGTCAAGGCAACCACCCCAAGAGAAGATCATTACTAGAAAAGATATATAATAGAAAATAGTGATCACTCAAGGTCATTACCAGTACCCCTATCTCAGACAAAGAGCAGTACCAACAACCGGAGGAACCAGGCATCTGAACCCACGCGACTCTTTATTAAGAATAACGAAAATTTACTCGCAAGAAAGAAACTCACTTTGAGGGAGGCGCAACTTTTACAAAAAAATGATTTGCTGAAAAGAGAACTCTACTCTCATTGAATACGGATTATGACCATATAGAGCCAGCCAGTCACGTCTTTCTTCGGAACTAATTTTTGCTTAATGCAATAACCCTAAAGTTTTGGCGAAAACAATCCTACTTGACTATCAGCTCATATCTTCCCAAGGGTTGACTTTATCAAACACGACATCATGCTCATAGCCAGGCACATGAACCCCATTGCAGGAAATCCGGATACCACTTTCATCAATGACTGGCTCGCCAAAACGATACACGACCTCAACGCTGCCGTGATCTGATCGATTAGCGTAGTCCTCTGCCACTTGGCGAGTTTGCTCTCGACGCTGCTGGTAGTCCGACATCGCAGCACCATATCGACTGGCCAGCATTTCCTCTACCTTACTGGGCGACAACACCACCGCCGTGGCATTGTTACCGCCAAATCCTTTTGAGTTAATAAAGGCTACATCCATTTTTCGATCGCTGACGTCCAAGTCCTGCAATGGAAAAAGCATATGCTCCTGAGACACGTCCTCAGAAATTTTATCCACCGTTTTAATGCCTGGAAGAATATCGTACTTAAACGTGCCTAATGTAAAAATTAATTGATCGCCACTTGCACCCGCCAAAGAATGCCCCACATAGGCCTTCGCCGCGGCTACTGGCCAATCATTAATATCAAAAGCCTCCGCCACGCGATCAAAAATTTCGGATTCTGTCACCCTATTTGCTGGAGTACTGGAACCGTGGGCATGAATGAAGCTATGTTGACGAACAGTCTCTTCACCCACAACAGCTATCGCAGATGCCACTGCTTTGGCAAAGGAAATATAGTTTCCGGCACCAGGGGCAGAAATGGATTTTTTAATACCATCGGCATTGATAAAAACCTCGGGCACAGCACCGTGAATATCGGCACCTAGCTCCATAGCCAGAGCATCATCCATAAGAACTGTATATTGGGCACCCTCACCAATAGTGAAGCCACAGTTCTCGCCAAATGGCCGGCTGGCTCGCCGCCAATCAGGCTCATCCGTGTCATCCAGTTTACAAAGATTTATGTCGGTGCCCAGTGCACCCATATTGGTAAACCCTTCCATGATTTCTGGTGTCAGGCCTGCCTCTGCACTCCCAACAACCGCAACTCTACGACGGCCAGTACGGATATCCTGAATTGCCGCTTGTAGGACATAAAGGAATGAAGCACAGGCGCCGGTAATCGCTGCGGTGTGACCTACACTTCCCAGCACATAGGCATTGACGAAATCTGCCGGCATGGTATTTAGGGACATGGCGTACTGTTTCGGGGTTGTTCTCTCGCCCTTCAATCTTGCCTGCAGCAACCCACCCAACCCTTCTTTCGTTACCTGGCCCATGATGCTGGTGCAATAAACACCAACCTCATCTGGCTTAACACTGGCAGCGATAATCTCCCAGGGAATACCAACAGAAGACAATGCATCACTGGCACCTAATAGTGCCAACTGTAAACCGCGGGGGTGAAAGCGAGAGCTATATTGTGCTGCGGGATCAAAGCCGGAAGGTAGCTGTCCTGCTGACTTGGCTTCCTGTTCGGAATAAGTAGGCACTAAAAATTCTCCAGCGCCATTAATATGGATCTCAAAAGAACCTTGGTCCAGAGGCTTCACATCCCAATGATCAGGAATCGAGGAGGGCAGATCACGCCTGCTCAGCTTGAAGGTGATGCCGCCACCATTTAAGGCCTCTAGGTGAACACGCTTGTGACCATAGATTTTTTTTGGATCAAATAATGAATTTTCTAGACGACGAATTAAGGTACCTTTGATAACGCGGTCACCAAAGGTGTCGACCACTTGCTCTGCATTGAGCGCCTTGTTATCTATATCGCGGTAGCACTCTCCATCCCATGACACCAATGTCATCAGGCAGGCAAGGCCTACAATCGTTTTTTGCTGTTCATCTTTGGGAAGTGATTCAAGTACGATCCGGCGAAAAGCCTGGTGCGACGAGCTGCGTCCAGCCGCGTTATAACCCCCAAAACCTACAATTACCGGCAATGCTTGCATTTAAACTGCATCCTCATCTCTGAATACGCAGCAGTCTATCAGGCATTGTTAATTGATTTTTGTCTGTTATAGACATATATTTTGCCATTATGGTCAATACTGTTTTTTCTAACCCCTCATCGTTACGAGTAGCCACGCTGCTCTATGATAACTTTCTGGGAACCAGCGCTACCCTGCCAGTGGAGCTGTTGAGGACAGCAGAGGCCTCAGCTCGCGCCCATAACTCAGATGCACGGCGTGTTGAAGCAGCAACCCTTTCGATTGATCACCAGCCAGTAATCTCTCCATCTGGTTTCGACATTATTCCCTCGGCCACCATTGATGATGTAACCCAATGTGACATCATCAGCCTACCCGCCCTGTGGCGAAACCCACGACCGGCACTAAATAAATATCGTGACTACATTCCCTGGCTACAGCAGCAAGCCAAGCTGGGTGTCACTATTATTGCCGTTGGTACTGGCGTGTGTTTTCTGGCTGAAGCCGGGCTACTTGATGATCAACCTGCCACCACCCACTGGCATTACTTTGACCGCTTTCAGAAAGACTACCCGCTGGTTGAGCTGAAGCGGCAGTACTTTGTTACTCAAGCCGGTAATCTCTACTGTGCCGCCAGTGTAAACGCGATGGCCGAACTGATGGTGCATCTCGTTTCCCGCCTCTATAGTCGTCAAGCTGCGGCCCAGGTTGAACGGAACTTTTTTCATGAAATTCGCGGCTCTTTTGAGCTCACCAGCTATTTTTCTGATGACGTTCAGCGCCACCCTGATGAACAAGTGGTGCAGGCGCAAATATGGTTCGATGACAATTTCAGCAAACCGATCAGAATTGTTGATGTGGCAACACAATTTGGCTTTAGTATGCGCAGCTTTAATCGACGCTTTAAAAACGCCCTTGGAAAAACACCCTTACAATATTTACAGAAAATGCGCATGAACAATGCCAGGGAGCTACTGCAAAAATCTAACTTATCCGTATCCGAAATTGCGACTCACTGCGGCTATCAGGGTCCAGCTTCTTTCAACAAAATATTTAACCAGCACTTCAGCACCTCGCCGACAAAATACCGAGAAACGGTCCGCGCCAAACTATTCGGCGGCCATAGTAAAATTATCTGAATGTCCTTTTAAGACAGGGTATTAAACATACCGGTAGTTAGAAAAAAGCGGTGAAAACCCTTGTCTAAGAAATGTAGATTAGCCATTCAGCTACCAGCGCCGGTTTATCGTTACCCTGTATCGCCATGCTGACATCAACTGTTAATAGCCGGCCCTTTCCCTTACTTTCCTCTGAAACCAATTTCCAGTTGGGCCGAACACTGCTCTCTGCAAGAACGGGTTCAATGAAAGGTAGAGAACTCGATGTGCAATGGTGCCGCCAAAAGGCGCGTTAGCGGTCAACATGGAGGTACTGATGATCTTGTGTGACATCAGCAAATTCGTTGGTTTGACCTTGAGTGATCGTAAACCATTCGGATTGACCACAAAGTTGTTCGCCCATGGCTACCTTTTCAGGAGTAGGATTTAAGTCAGTGATATTGATTGAGTGAATAGTAAATCTTGGGGGCCCATTTGCCTGCCATTACCCCACCCCTTTGAGGCCATCAGTATCTTGCCGATTTCCTCAGCCATGCACATAAGTACCGGGAGCCGCTTCTTGTGGTGAAAAACGCTTATTGCCCAAGGCCTTCGGCGAGGCTTTCTGGTTACCAGAACGAACCGACAGCCAGATAGACCAGTCTTGCCACCAAGAACCTGAGCACTGTTCAGCACTCTCCAGCCAATCATCGGCAGAGACAGGTAGTTCCTCGTTACAAAAATACCTGGCCTTCTTATTGGTAGGCGGATTGACCAAGCTCTGAATATGCCCGCTGGAACTCAACACGAATTTTATATCACCACCCACAAACTGTGTCGTCTTGTAGCAGGCTTTCCAAGGGGTAATATGGTCGGTGAGACCTGCCGTAATATACTTATCACAATCCAGTGTCGTCAAATCGATCTCGACATCCAGCACTTTCATACCGCCATTATGCAGTGGGTTATTCTCATATATATCCAGAAAATCACTGTGCAATTGAGCAGGAAGATTAGTTGAATCACTGTTCCAGTAGAGGAGATCAAAGGCGGGTGGAGCCTCTCCCATCAGGTAGTTGTTAACATGGTAATTCCACACCAGATCATTGGGCCGCATCCAGCTAAACACTATGGCCAGCTCTGCTCCTTCCAGCACGCCTTTCTCCTGCGACTTGGATCGGGAAAATTGCAATGTGGAGGGTGAGCTATAGACACCCAGCTCTAACTCATCAGAATGCATGTCGAGCATACAAACGGACAAGCTCAGACTGTTTACCACGGCCTCATCCCTCTGGTTCAAGTAAGAAGACAAGATGGAGGCTGCAATCCCTCCAGCACAAGCACCCACCACATTAAGGTCTTTGCTGTGGGTGATGGCCAGGATTGCACTCACCGCCGCCGCTGCGGCTTCAACGTATTGATCCATACCCCAATGACACTGCTCTCTCGTCGGGTTGCGCCAACTAATAGCAAACACCTGAAACCCTTCCTCAAGACAAAACTTGATGAAGCTCTTTTCGGGGGTCAAATCATAGATATAAAACTTGTTGATCTGAGGCGGCACAACCAGCATAGGTCGCTTATAGACTTTGGCGGAGAGCGGCTTGTACTGGATCAATTCCAGCAGCTCGTGACGAAACACCACGGCACCTTCTGAGGTGGCTAAATTTCCGCCCACCTCAAACTTGCTTTTGTCCACTTGGGCTGGCATGCCATTATTGTTTTTCTGATCATCCACAAAGTTTTGCAGCCCTTTCAATAAGCTGACGCCCCGGGTCTCAACGACCCGGCGTAGGGCCTTAGGATTACTTAGCAAAAAATTTGTAGGTGCCATGGAGGTGGTTAACACCTCTTTAACAAACTTAGCTCGACGTTCATCCATTGCATCCAGCTCTAATTCATCCACCAACTCGCCCATGGACTCATCCCAAGCAAAATAAGCCTGCTTTAGCTTGTGATATAAGGCACTCTCCTCCCAGGCGGGATCATCAAAACGCCGGTCGCCCTTTCGGCCCTCATACTTATCGGTACCTTTGAGAATGCTGGCTATTTTTTTTGCAAAATGCTTACTGTTTCGCGCCACTTTGGATGGCTGGGTAACCGCCTGCTTAATGGTTATTTTGACCGCATCCTTTAGCTCGTCTGTGCTCACCCCAACCAAGGGGTTCAATGCTACCGTCGTCTCAATCGCTTTAAGCAACAACTTCCCCTGCTCCTGAGTCGCAGATTTTTTGCTCTGGCTGAACATCACGTCACCCTCAAAAACTACTGATATTAATAAACTAGGCTTATCCGAAGAAAGAGTCCACCTCAATGAGGGCGGGCTAAAGATTTTCCAAGAAATATTTTTCAAGACTCTCTAGGTCGGGAATAAGCACCTCTCTCTCATCCAGGCCGACCCGCATAATCGCGTACGGAACCCCTGGGGTTCCGGCGACCTCCTGTAATAGATCATCGTCAGAAATTCTCACCAACTGAGGGTAATCCTGTATCAAAATGGCGTAAAAAGGAAAATCAGCGGCTGGATTCAAAGTATTCATCACCAACGCTAAAGAGACGTCAGGATCTCTTTGTCTATAACCTTGAGCAAGGCCCTCAAATAATATGAGCGGCACACGCTGATGCCGCCATTCCATCCAACCATACAGCCAAGTCGCGGTGCTGGCTTCCGGCTCACAGGTAATATGCTGAACCACTTCGGCCACTGATGACATCGGTAATAACCACGTGTGATCAACCAGCTGAACAAACAGGCTATCCACCTGTTTCTGCTGTTTCTTTTCCTGCATGGCCAATTGACTCATGGTCTTACTCCGTTGTTATGCCAATTAGCTCTGAGATGGTTTCAAGCAGCGTCTCTTCTTGGTAGGGCTTGCCTAGATATTGCTCGACGCCTAATGCAAATGCACGATCCCGGTGTTTTTCTCCTGTTTTGGAGGCGATCATCATAATCGGTATGTTTTTAAACTCTTCATTGCCCTTGACCCGACGTGCCACTTCAAAGCCGTCCATCCTCGGCATCTCAATGTCTAACAACATCACATCCGGCAGATGATCCTGCAACAATTTCATTGCTTCGATGCCATCTCTGGCTGTAATCACTTTGAAGTTTTCGCGTTCCAAAAAACGTGTGGTGACTTTACGCACCGTCACCGAATCATCTACCACCATCACGGTTGACACGGCAGATGAATTCACGCCTCCCCCTGTATTGAGTGCTTCAACTCCGACCCTGACCGCAGCTTGTACTCGCAACAATGCTAACAAATCAAGAATCACCACTACTCGACCATCACACAACAGCGTGGCGCCGGACAGACCGGGAACCTTGCTGAACTGCGGCCCCAAACTTTTCACCACTATCTCACTACTGCCAGCTAACCCATCAATCTTGAGAGCGTATGAGCGCGTTTCCGAATGAACCAGAACCAGTAAAGCCGATTCACTCGATATATCGACCTTGGGTGTTAACTCATCGCTAATCAAGCTGCCAAGATAACGAACCTCGTAACGCTCACCGCCATATTCCAGTCGCGCATCCGGATAACGGTAGTAATACTCCAGCTCCATAGCGCTAACACGTACAACCCCATCCACACTATTCAGCGGCAGGGCAAACAAATCCTCACCAACCTCGATCATCAATGCACGATTGACTGACACAGTGAAGGGTAGGCGTATCGTAAATTGGGAGCCTTCCCCCGACCGGGTAGCCGTCTGAACAGCACCTCCCAGCTTTCGCACCTGGCTGTGAACCACATCCATGCCAACACCCCGGCCCGAAACATGAGTCACTCTTTGTGAGGTGGAAAAGCCGGACTGGAAAATAAACTGAATGACGTCCTGATGGTCTAGGTCGCTATCATCTGACATTAAACCAAGCTCTATAGCACGCAAACGAATTGCTTCAATATCGAGGCCTCGCCCATCATCTGATAACTGCAATAGAACCTCGCCGCCTTCGCATGTCAGTCCTACAGAAATAATACCAGCCTCTGGCTTGCCCGCTTCGAGCCTTGCCTGAGAGGATTCAATTCCATGGTCGATAGAATTCCTAATCATGTGCTCAAGGGATGGCAGCATTTTCTCCATCACTGAGCGATCCATTTCACCATCCACATTGGCAGGAATCAGTTCGACTTTTTTTCCCAACTCTTCACTAACCTGGCGCACCATACGCCGCAACCTTGGCACAATTCGAGAAAACGGTACCATACGGGTACGCCTCAAACGCTCCTGCAGATCTGCATTGATCCGAGATTGCGTCAGTAATTGTGACCCTGCACCCATCGCCTTATCAGCCAACGTGCCTTTCAAGTCCTGTAAGTCTGAGGCCGACTCCAGCAATGCTCGTGACAATTGCTGCAACTGTGAATAACGATCTATTTCTAAAGGATCAAACCCCTCTGTCTCTGATGTGGACATGGCCTCAATTTGTTCCTGGCGGAGCATCACATGAGCCTCAGCTTCCATACCAATACGACAAACTTGACCTTTGAGACGGAAAATTGTTGCTTCCATTTCCTCCAAAGTGAACGCAAAGTCACTCACCTGCTGCTCGACACGACCTCGGGAAATACTGGTTTCTTCCGCTAGGTTCACCAAACTGTCTAGCAATGGCGCAGGAACCTTAATCATTTCCTGACGCGTTGCCTGACGCTCAATCTGCCGAATAGCAGGCCCATCCATGTCAGACTTGAGCGAGAGGTTGCCCACATTGGGCAGTACGGACTGAACTTCCGGCATGGTGTCTGTAGACGCCACCTCGACGTCGACCTCAGCCGTATTCTTGTCATCTCGATCAAATAACTTTCTCGCTATAGCCAACGATTCGATCAGATAATCCTGCTGCCGGAATAGCCGATTAAAAGTGACGGCATTAAGCTGATCCCGCTTATTTTCTAGAACAAGAATGTCGCTTTCAAGGTCATGACTGAAGGCACCTAATTGTTCCAGACTCGTCATACGAGCACCCCATTTTAGGGTACGCAGTGAACGTTTGAGTGACTCCACATGATCTTTACTTGCCCAATCACGCTTCCAGCCTTGCAGCGCCTGATCAATTTCTTCCAGTAGCTCATCGGCTTCAGCAATAAACGTTTCCAGAATATCTAGGTCAATATCATCGCCATCCAGTGGTAGGATAGCAACGTCCTGCAATTCATCAAGCAAGGCTGGCTCGGGCTCTGTAGTTGGCACCGCAGGAACATCACCCTCAACAGGGTACCCTAGCTTCGCCACCCCTTCCTCAGCTAGCCCAAGTATTGTTTGCTCAGCCGACTCATCCCTCCGGCCCACGTATTCAAGATGGCATTCCACGCTGGTAATCGCGTCGGCCAAGGCATCGATCGTATTCCAATTAGGGACATTATCTTCAGCCAAGACCTCTGCTACCAAGAACCGGTGACAGGCACCCAGCACCGCTGCCGCTCGAGGCAGCGTCATCATATTCAAGGCACCGCGTACATCCAGCATCAGCTCTGGCATACCATCTAAATTTTCTCTCTGCCACTGGGAGGCAATAAATTCAACAATGGCCTCTTTCATTGTCTCCAGACCCTTTTGGGCTTCATATAGCAATGCCTCTTGAGCTCGATTAACCTCTATCTGCACCTCCCCAGAATTTACCGACCCCTCAATAAGTTGCCGATTGTTATCTAGCCAGCCATGCAGACTAGTTTCCCCCTCTACTAACTGAGCTGCTACCAGCACCAAACAGTCCTTCTCGGCGCCTGAAGGATTTTTGCGGAAGGCAAGAATTTGCTCCCGCGCGCTTTCCATAAAAGCACGAAGTTCATCGCGTCCCACCACCACCAGAGAATCACTGATTCGTCGCAATCCATTACCGGCACCATCCAGTAACTGCTTGCTATCTCCACCTTCAATGGTATAGCGATCTAGGCACTTCTTAACCTGGGAAAGCTCTTCATCTAACGCCATCACAATGGCCTGAGCCGTCTCAGGGTGAAACCTCGGCGACATTCCATTCTCGCTATCTTCTAACAATGATTCGGGAAGGGATTCATCTAGGTGATAGGCAGCCCGCACTAACACGGCACGAGGAGCCTCACTGCGGGAACAGGCGATATAAAACAGAATGTTTTTAAGGAGTATTTCCGGCAGCGGCAAAGATAACCCATCAACACCCTCTTGCGCGAGCTGGCGTATTTCACCGTCCAGCGCCCTCAATAGCATTTTGACGGAATACCCTAGTGGTATTTCCTTCGCTGCAATACCTTCCAGTAGTGCTAGCACCGCGGCCCAGAAGGGTTCTCTAGGCAGGCCTTTGCTAAGCTCTTTTAACCGAGAAAAAACCTTGTCGAGATAGCCAAAATTTTCTTCGACCTTCTCACCCTTGACCACGCCTAACAATGCGTACTGATACATTTGGCGCAATTTACGCAGCAAGTTGGTCATGGGCACTGGATCTGGCTGGCGATTGTAGGGCTGACTTAATTGTTGGGCAGCATCCATCCGGGGTGTGAAAAAAACCGTTTCGGACACCAGAGACTCACCACGTACAGCGCGCAGTTCATTGAGCAACAACAAGAGCATCTCAGGCTGATCTCGTCGGCTGGTCATTACCTGCCGCAAATAGGCCGGCAACTTGAGCATTGCTTGCACCATCACATCACAGGCGTCTACTACATTTTGAGTACGCCCTTCCAGCATACTGACAGCCAACTCCTCCATTTCTTCAGCCAGAAGAAGTGGGCCGTGGCACTCGGCGATCTTTAGCGAGCCATGTACTTGATGAATATAGCTAAGACAAAAACGAATGTGAGACTCATCGGCCGGATCGACAAGATAGGATTCCAGAGCTTCATAGCCCTGATGCAGGCTAGCTTCGACTTCGTCGATTAGCCATTCAAGTCCCTGTAGCCGCCCCCTTAACTCCATTAACTACCCTCTACTTTACTGAGTTCGCTAATACATCAGCGCACCGAGATAACAACGCCACTCTGGTGGCATTTTCGTCTAGGCCAGATATCTCCTGGCTTAACTCCCGGTTACCGGGTCTTTTTTCTCTTCATTGTCAGAACGGTCAAAACCAGCATCATCCAAACTAAGCTCGGCTTCAGTGGACTCATCAGTAGGTTGCAACGCCCTATCAACCATCGCCGCCTCATCTTCCGACATGCCATTAATCTTTACTGGCGACTTGTCCTGTGCAGCTTCATCAAAGGTTATGTCCTCTTCCACCCCCAAGAACTCATCATAGGACAAACTAAGATCATCAGCCTTGGGCTCTTGCTGCTCCATAGATGCGGGGAGCTTGAAGCCGGAGACAGAGTTCCTAAGCTCGATCGCCAGCTCAGCCATCTCACCCGTGGAGTGTGCTGTATTGTTAGCACCAGAGAGTGTCTGAGAGGTGATGTCCTGAATGACATTCATGGTGCTGGAGATATGACCCGCAGTGATAGACTGATGGCTAGCCGTCGTAGAAATATCCTGAATCAGTGCTGCTAAATCTGCAGAAACTGTTTTAATTTCTTCCAGTGCGTCATCGGCGGCATGTGCTCGATCAGCGCTTTTAACAACCTCAGTGGTTGTTTGCTCCATTGAGCTCATTGCTTCATTGGTATCGGTCTGAATCGTTTTCACTAGTGATGCAATCTGCTTAGTAGCCGCAGAGGAGCGTTCTGCCAGACGCTGTACTTCGTCCGCTACCACCGCAAAACCTCGACCGGCATCACCCGCCATCGATGCCTGAATGGCCGCATTAAGTGCCAGAATATTCGTCTGATCAGCAATATCGTTAATCAGCGGTACGATATCGCCAATCTCTTGGGAGCTTTCACCCAGCTGCTTAATCCGCTTTGAGGTACCCTGAATCTGCTCACGAATAGCATCCATGTCAGCGATCGTATTCTGTACAACCTCAGCGCCTTTTTTGGCAATAGACACCGATTTCTCCGCCACCATGGCTGATTCGGAATAATTAGCAGAAACCTGATCTATGGCTATCGCCATTTCGTTGGTCGCCGCAGAAGCGACTGCAATCTCTTGTGCTTGGTGCTCAGAGGCTTCCTCCAATTGCAACGCGGTAGCTCTGGTTTCATTAGCGGCTGCCGAAACATTCTCAGAGGCATCCTGAATCTGGGCGACCAGAATTCTCAATTGATCGATCGTATAGTTAATCGAGTCCGCAATCGCTCCTGTGAAATCCTCAGTTACTGCTGCATGATTGGTGAGATCACCCTCACCAAGGCCGACAATCTCATCCAACAACCGCAAAATAGCCTGCTGGTTATGTTCATTCACCGTTGCCGTTTCACTTAAGCGTCGACGAGTTTCAGCTGAAATTAGCACACCCATTAGCGCCATCAACATCACACCAAAGACACCCGCATACAATGCCGTCTGATAAGAGAGCCCAAGGCCCTGAGGTGGTGCCGCAATCACATCAGACAGCTGACTAATTTGCTCTTGTAAAATGGTGGACTCATCAAGAATTTCATTATTTGCCTGACGAGCACTAAAGAGCGCTGGCGTCGCCTCAAAAATCTCCTGGATAGAGCTACTCACAAATGCGAAACGCTTGGTAATACTCTCAAGGCTAGCCTTCACCTGTCTCCCCGTTATTCGGCTAATACCGAGCTGAGAATTACCCGTTTTCATCCCCTCAAGCACTCGCACAAATAGATTTGCATCACTGGTAAACTGTTCTGCTGAGATTTTGGCATTGGTACCGCCGGCCAGCATTTTATCTACATTGCGGCCAATCCGTTCTGCCCGCCAAGATTGAGCCTGGACGACGGCTACCTGCTCGGAAGGCGCCCCGCTTTCCAGTAAAATCTCAACAACTTGAGTATGCTCCTGTTGCAGCTCTGGCAATGTTTCATTCAGCGTCGCGGCAACTTGATTAAGAAAAATGACCGTTTCTTTACTCTTGATAATAGTTTGAGCATTTTCACGCGCTTTATTCCAAGCAC
>JBLIJA010000003.1:0-36930 GCA_047635115.1 Porticoccus sp.
TTAGCATAAAACACCTGATTGTTTTCTAATCATTCTGTACTTGGTCAATAAACAGACATACATATGCTGCCTATAGCCTAAAGTTTTTTGAGAAAGCATTTTGAAAAAATCCATGATGCAGGTGTAATGGAGATTTATGGGATGTATTGAATATTGTAAGTTTTAATACATGACTAGCACATCAAATCATCTAAATTGATATCGCTCCGAAGTGGGCCATAAAAAGTAGATCCACTTCATCCTAGTAATCTCGAAGGTGCGGGATGGAATACCTTGATTCAGGAAGCCGTGATCCGCCCCACTCTTTTGCCAACTGATTCCAAGAATCTATCGACGAGAGGGTTGCCGAGCTTCGTCTTTAGACTGGCTTCTTTCATTCACTCAAGATGGAGGCCATCCAACATGAGCCGTTAATGAACCGAGATCAAATGCATCAAGCAGTCTTTGAATACATTGAAGTTTATTACAACCGGAAGAGAAGACAGAGTGCACTTGGCTATCTCAGCCCTGAGCAATATTAAAAACGAAATGCCGCTTAGAGAAGTGCCCATTTTTGATCCGCTCCATCTAAAATGATGAAGTCCATATAGGCGCAGTACTCGTATGACGACTATTTTTGGACAGGTGATAATTCAATAAAGAAAACCGGCGACGTTTACACGTCGCCTTACCGGTGGTGTAAGAATTCAGCTGCGTCCTGATAGCTTTCCGTACACCGTTGTTTAAAGATTAGTTCAGATCAAAGCGATCAAGGTTCATCACCTTGGTCCATGCTGTGACGAAGTCATTAACAAACTTCTCTTTGCCGTCTTCAGAAGCATAGACTTCTGCTACTGCACGCAACTCGGAATTTGATCCAAAAACCAGATCCACGGGGGTAGCAGTCCATTTAACTTTGTTCGTGGCGCGGTCTCTTCCCTCATAGACGCCCTCGGTCTCGGCAGATTTTGTCCATTTAGTGGACATGTCGAGTAGATTGACAAAAAAGTCATTGGTCAACGTTCCCGGTTTGTCGGTAAACACGCCTTGTTGGGATTGACCGCTATTCGCATTGAGGGTCCGCATACCGCCGACCAGCACCGTCATTTCAGGCACTGTCAGAGTTAACAAGTCAGCCTTTTCCACAAGCATACCTGTAGGTGAGCCGTAGCTGTTTTCATTGTAGTAGTTACGAAAAGCGTCTGCCTTAGATTCTAACCATGCAAAAGATTTCACATCAGTCTGTTTTTGTGTTGCGTCAGCACGACCAGGCGTGAACGGAATTTCAACGCTCTGACCAGATTTTTTGGCTGCATCTTCAACAGCGGCATTGCCAGCGATAACAATCACATCAGCCAGAGAGACTTTCTTACCACCTGAAAGTGACTTGTTAAAGTCAACCTTAACCTTGGTCAAGGTTTTCAATACTTTTGCCAGTTCTTCAGGATTGTTCGCTTGCCAATCTTTCTGTGGTGCAAGCGCAATACGTGCACCATTGGCTCCGCCACGCATATCGGAACCACGAAAGGTAGAGGCCGATGCCCAGGCCGTTCTGACTAATTCAGGAATAGTCAAACCGGACTTAAGAATCTTGCTTTCCAGTTTTTCAGCGTCATTATTACTAATTAACTTGTGATCAACAGCCGGAAGCGGATCTTGCCAAATCAGTTCTTCCGCAGGAATCTCACTACCCACATAGCGCGTACGTGGACCTAGGTCACGATGTGTCAGTTTGAACCAGGCCTTGGCAAAAGCGAGATCAAACCCTTTCGGGTTTTTCAGGAAACGCTCGGTAATCTTGCGAAACCCCGGATCTCTCTTTAGCGCCATGTCCGTCGTGAACATGATCGGTGCATTTCGTTTACCCTCGATATGGGCATCCGGTACCAGGCCTGCCGCTGCTTCATCCGTTGGGATCCACTGGGTTGCACCGGCGGGACTCTTCGTTTTTTTCCACTCAAACCTCATCAGATTGGCGAGGTAAAGTACAGACCATGCGGTTGGCGTCGAACTCCAGGCACCTTCCAGCCCACTGGTCATGGCGTCAGCACCTTTGCCACTACCGCATTTGTTCTTCCAACCAAAACCTTGCTCTTCGATAGGTGCTGCTGCAGGCTCCGCACCCACACACTCCCCTTTGACCGCACCATGGGCCTTACCTAGGGTGTGTCCACCAGCGACAAGGGCAACGATTTCTTCATCGTTCATCGCCATACGGCCAAAAGATGTGCGCATGTCCATAGCTGCCGAGAGCGGGTCGTGATTGCCGTTTGGTCCTTCCGGATTAACATAAATCAAGCCCATCTGTACAGCGGCCAGGGGCTTCTGCAGTTTGCCATCTTTGTTGTAACGCTTATCGTTGGCAAGCATGACGGTCTCAGGTCCCCAGTAAACCATATCAGGTTCCCAGTCGTCTGTACGTCCACCGGCGAAGCCAAAGGTTTGAAAACCCATGGATTCCAGCGAGACATTACCTGCCAGAATCATCAGGTCACCCCAGGAGACATTACGTCCGTATTTTTGCTTGACGGGCCACATTAATCGGCGTGCCTTATCCAGACTGGCATTATCGGGCCAACTGTTGAGAGGTTCAAAGCGTTGCTGGCCACCATCGGAACCACCGCGACCGTCAGCCGTACGGTAGGTACCTGAAGCGTGCCAGGCCATTCTGATCATCAAACCACCATAGTGTCCCCAGTCTGCTGGCCACCAATCTTGTGATGTTTTTAACGTTTTCTCAATGTCTTTCTTCAGAGCCTTGAGATCAACGCTGCTGAAGGCCTCTGCGTAATTAAAATCTTCACCATAAGGGTTGGATCTTGGGTCGTGCGCACGCAGCGGCTCAAGGTTCAGTTTTTCCGGCCACCAGAATTGAGTAGACTTGGCCATACCAACCGTTCCATCCGTTGCAAACGAACTTGCTGGCGCCAGTGCCATGATGATTATCGCAACAGCGGCAAATAAAGGTATTGTTCGTTTTAGCATTGGAATTGCCCTCTCTAGCTTCGTTGATAACATACACTAAAGCAGTTGTTTTTGCCCAATGCAAACGAACACATTAATGAGAGACAATAATCGTCAACCATTGAGGTGTTTAAATGAACCAGAAGCGCAGTTAAAAGCAATACCCCAAAGCCTTTAAAGAAGAGGCCGTTGGGCTAGTGTTAGAACAAGGTTATTCCGCGCCAGAAGCCGCTAAATCATTGGGAATAGCGCGCAATATGCTCTACCGTTGGAAACAAAATGTTGAGGCTCAAAGAAACAGTAAAGTATTGTCAGAGGACGAGCGAGTCGAACTCAAGAGCCTGCGCAAAGAAAATAAAGACCTTCCCATAGAGAAAGAGATTTTAAAAAAGGCGCCAGTCTTCTTCGCGAAAGAAATGAAGTAAAGTACCGCTTTATTCAGCATCGCTCGACAATATACACGATCATTTTACTGTGTCGTGCGATGCGGGCAAGCCCATCAGCCTACTACGCTTGGGTCAAACGGCCTGCCAAGCTGGTTACGGCAGAGGAGCTTCATTTATATCGACGGGCGAAAGCGCTATTTAAGGCGAGTCGCAATAGCTTAGGCAGTCGTGATCTAGCCAAAAATCTGCTAGAAGAAGGTTTTCTGATCGGACGTTATCGGGTGCGTACGATGATGCGCAAGTTAAACTTGGTCGTTCAGCAGCGAGTCACTCATAAAGTGACTCGAAGCGTAAGCATAACGACAAGGTTGCGGATAACTTACTCAATCAAAACTTTAACCCTGTGGCCACGAATGAAGTCTGGACAGATGACATCACATATTTACGGACGGCTGAAGGCTGGATGTATTTGGCGGTGATAATGGACTTATATTCTCGGCGTATCGTCGGCTGGCATATGGATAAGCGTATGACGACTGACTTGATCAGCAGAGCCATGTTTAAAGCGCTGAACTTGCGTAGACCAGAGAAAGGCCAAGTTTTCCATAGCGACAGAGGCTCACAATACACGAGTAGGCCTTATCGCAAACTGCTGAAGCAACATGGTGTTCGTGCGTCAATGGGAGATGTTGGGGCTTGCTGGGATAACGCAGTGGTCGAGCGTTTCTTTGGTAGTCTGAAGCATGACTGAATTTTAAAAGTGGCACAACTGACCAGAGAACATATGACACAGGATGTGGCGGCTTACATGAAGTATTACAACGTAGATCGACTACACAGTTCAAATAGCGAAATGTCGCCGGTTAATTTTGAAAACTCTCAAATTAATGTGTCCGGTTGAACTTGACCAGAACACACATCCTTCAGGGTGTGGTCTGGCTTTCCCTTTATTTTTTTGCTTTTAAATCACAATAGCTTTATACAAGCCATCTATAGGAGAAAACAATGCCACCAACGAAATATTACGTAGTATGGATAGGTCATAAACCCGGTATCTACACCACCTGGGCTGAAGCAGAGAAGCAAGTTAAAGGCTTCCCCAAAGCAAATTTCAAATCATTCCCGTCAAAGAAACTTGCCGAAGAGGCATTTTCTTGCGAGCCGGCTGCACCCTCAAAACCCACGCAACAACATGAACCAATAGCTAGGGTCACAGACGAAACCTTTACTGCCGATGTAGATATTTTCTGTGATGGAGCATGTGACCCCAATCCAGGCAAAGCAGGTACCGGTATAGCCACTTATAAGAAAGGCAAACTAGATCAACTTTGGTACGGACTGTACAACCCCAGTGGGACTAACAACACTGCTGAACTTCTAGGACTCCACTACTCACTTCTGAAAGCCAAGACGATTGCAGAAAGCGGCGACAGTGTCACTATTCATTGTGACTCTAAATATTCCATTGACTGCATTACCAAATGGGCTAATGACTGGGAGGCCAAAGGGTGGACAAAAAAAAGCGGTGAGATCAAGAACCTCGATATCATCAAATCAGCACATGCACTTTATCTAACTATTGCTGGCAGGGTTGAAGTACGACATGTGAGTGCCCATATCGGCATTGAAGGGAATGAGCTTGCGGATCGTATGTCAGTAATTGCTATTGAGCGTAGAGAGACTGAGCTGTGTCAATATACTGAATCACTGTCCATTCCCGACATATTAGCAATGGCGAGAGGCTAATATTTTAGGTAGACCCTCGTAGGTTTGGTTTTAGTTCGGCGTTCCGCATACAGATTGCCATGCAGCTCATAACAGAATGTCCGACTGAAACACACTTCCGAGCCCCACAGGTTCGGCCATGGTTCGGTTGGCGGCCAACACACTCCGACCACATCAAAAACGCCTTCCGCTTACGGCGCCCAAAGCCAACTGTGCGCTGTACTCATAATCGGCAGGCCCCCAGTTCAAGTCTGGGAAGGTCCACCACTTTTCTTAGGATTCAGAGGCTTGCTATAAGTAAAGCATCCGATTCTATGGGCAGGTGAATTACGACTGACCAATTACTGCGCTTTTAACTCGGATTTTTCATCGTTTCAGACACACCGTGCACCAAAGCATTCTCATTAATCCGATCAATTAACTTAATTACCTTTATCGCGGCAGTAT
This sequence comes from Porticoccus sp., assembly GCA_047635115.1. Classification (GTDB taxonomy): domain Bacteria; phylum Pseudomonadota; class Gammaproteobacteria; order Pseudomonadales; family Porticoccaceae; genus Porticoccus. The sequence continues at coordinate 5,502 of JBLIJA010000003.1, forward strand.
CATCAAACACACCCGATAAGCCTTGATCATGGATATAGCAAACGGTGATTTAAACAGCATATTCTTATCCATCACACCGTTCTTTGTCAGGTAAGTATAATGTTGCCCCTAAATGTCATCTGATCAGCGCTAAGTGTGCCCTCCTGAATAAACTCGGCAAAGGCATCTTGGGCTGAACTCACATCTAGGCCAACACTGCCACGGATAATCTCACCCAGCTATTTATCACTATAGTTGTCGATTTAGCCTTGCTTTGTGCTCACGGTTTTGTCATTAAACAAGATGTTTTCGAGCATATTAATCTCGGATTCAGTAATTGGTTTATTGGTTTATTGGTTTATTGGTTTATTGGTTTATTGGTTTATTGGTTTCCAATAACCAGATGATCTTTATGATTACGCACATACGATTGGAAGCGATTCTTATAACTTTGCAAGAGACCATAAGCAGGGATTAAATCATGTTCATTTAGGAGTGCCTACCAAAGCACCGATTTTCACTTCCAACCCTGCAGCCATTTGTCGCTGTTCTTTAATTCCTTCCATTCGATTGGTTCTGATCTATTAGATATAACAGACTCTATTACGCAATGATTAACGTCACCTTCTTCATCAAGCTCAAGCTCGATTACCAAAAAATGTTTTTCTTTGTTAACTGGATTAGTAGAAGTCCATTTACTATTGAGCAACTTTTTAGGATTAATGTTATTCACTGCCTATCCCTACCTTCCACATAACTGTTACTTAGTAAGACCCAAGAAGCTGAAACTATGCAAATTACCATCTTAAAGACACTATAACATCCGTGGTATCTAATACCTTCGTTTCAGTTACAGCAATGCATAGGATGCCAAAAAAATGGATGCTCACTTAAAGCCTAAAAGGGTAATACTGTCTGACTTAGGTACTTATTTAAATTTTAAGCGACTTAATTATCATCCATTTTCCAGTTTTATATGTACTAATAAGTAAGGCTATATCGCTTTAATTTTTGATAGCATGAACCTATAATCGACCGTTCCAACAACCCTATTTTCAACCGGCATATCCTACCAATGAAAAAAACTGGAGTACTATTAATAAATTTAGGCACTCCGGAAATCGCGTCCGTGACTGATATGAGGTCATATCTTTTACAATTCATGAATGATCCACGGGTAATAGATTTACCATGGCTGTTGCGAAAAATTCTGATGAACCTGATTCTCGTGCCGTCCCGAGCACCTAAATCTGTCAGAATTTACCAGCAGTTGTGGACCGAAATGGCTCTCCGCTGCTTTAATAAAGCAATAATTTCAGCCAGTTGCTGGCTGATGCGCTGGGCAAGGATTACACAGTGCACCTGGCTATGCGTTACAAAAACTCCGCTATCCCGAACGTACTGGCCCAAATGAAAAAGCTCAATTATTCCAGAATCGTGGTGCTGCCCATGTTCCCGCAGTACGCATCGGCTTCGACCGGCTTCGCGCTGGAAATGGTGATGGATGAAATTGGGAAGTAGTGGGCAATCCCCCAACTAAAGATTATAAGCCGGTATTACGACCACTCTGACTTTCTTGATTCGGCCGTCGACAGGCCAGCAAGTATGACCTGAACGATTATGATCAGGTGTTGTTTTCATACCATGGTCTCCCCATCCGTCATGTCGATAAGGTTTATGAAGGTGGCTTGTGCGCCGACAGGCAGTGTTATCATGGCGTCACCACAGAGAACCAGTATAGTTATAAAATCAGCTTCTTTGATATTGACGGATACGGAATTATAAGCATGACTGAACTAACCATCTTTTACGATGGCGGCTGCCCACTCTGTGTATCAGAGATGCGCCACTTGTCTCAACTCGACAGCAAACAAAAAATAGCGCTGCAAGATATTCACGCCGATGGGTTTTCTCAACGCTTCCCGCATATTGACCCTGTACGCGCCGATCAGATTCTTCATGGCCAGCTGGCCAATGGAGAAATGATATATGCCCTTGATGTGACCTATGCAGCCTGGACTCTAGCGGGTAAACGTCACTGGGTTGCAGCGCTGCGCTGGCCGCTGATCAAACAGGTGTCTCATTGGGTCTATCTTTTTTTTGCCAAGCACCGTTCGCAGATTTCAAAGTTACTAACCGGCAGCGGTCGCTGCGAGGTCTGTGAAATCAAACGGGGTGAGCTATGACCGACGCTACTGCAGCACTGGTGCTCGGCGCCAGTAGTGGTATTGCCCAGGCATTCATTACACAATTAATGTCGGACCCTGAAATAGATATTGTCGTCGCGGTGAGTCGCAAGCCAGCGCCTTCGCATCTGACCGGCGCATCGAATACAACCAGGGAACCGCTATGGATTGAAAGCGAATATGCGGAGCCGGCGATGGCTAAAGTGGTTGAGCAGTTGGAACCATTTGCTGGGAAGATCACTAGAGTGGTTATCTGTCATGGGCTGTTGCATAGCGATACGGTATGGCCGGAAAAACGCCTTGAAGATATAGATGCTAAGACCCTACAAGCTGTTTTTCAGGCCAACACCGTAGTGCCCGCCCTGTGGTTGAAACTGTTACACCCCATACTAAAAGGCAAGCAACGCTGTGTAGTCGCTACCCTCAGTGCCAGAGTTGGCAGCATTAATGACAACCATCTCGGAGGCTGGTATGCCTACCGCAGCTCTAAGTCCGCGCTCAATATGATGTTGCGCACTCTCTCAATCGAATATGCGCGACGGGTGAAAAATGTCAAGCTGATCGCCTTTCACCCGGGCACTACAGATACTGCTCTGTCGAAACCGTTTCAGACCTCAGTTCCTGCTGAAAAACTGTTTACCACGAAGTTTGTCGCCGTGAGACTGTGCCGAATTATGCATGACGCCGAGATCGACGGACAGCTCTCCTATCTGGATTGGGATAACAAATCGATTCCCTGGTAAGTTCGCGACACGCACGTGGCAATTAAACTTGCCATCTCATCCGATGCTCCCAGATGAGGAAGTATAGTTATTTTTTTATCGGTCCAGTTATTCGTCGCGTTATGAATTTCTCTTGGTAGATCCTTAACAACATGGTTACCAGTAGATAAAAAATACGGGAAAACAACAAGTTCCTTAACACCTCTAGCAATACAAATATCAACAGCAGCGCTAATTGACGGCGATGCGAATTCCAAAAAAGCTACCAGCACACGATCACTAAGCAGAGGCGAATCAGCAGCCACCTTTTCTGCAAGTACTCTTACCTCATTATTTGATTTCTCTCTTCTACTGCCGTGGGCCACAATTAATAATTGCTTCATTTTTCATTTCCAGAGGTTTTATCTTGTTCCTTGTTTATTTCTTCAGAAGTACCTTCTGTTATAGGCAGTCTCCAAGGTCGTCCTTTGCAAGTGGTATAATTTATACAACTCCGTAAGCACCCTCTGCATGGCAAACGCGTTAACTCACTTTTCATTTTATTAACCTCCATATTTATTATCTATATTTGGCTCACTGGTCTGTTCGACAAATATGAGCGATTGTTTCTCAAAGCCTAAATCAGCCATTCGCTTCGTCAGGTCATTTTTTAGCGTTTCATCAATCACTGGGGTTCTAGACAATAGCCAAAGATAAGACCTATTGCTGCTCGTCACTAGCGAATACTCATAATCATTGCCCAAACCAAAAATAATGTAAGAAGCATAAAAAGGGCCAAAGAAAGATACCTTCAAATGACCTGTTTTAGTGTCTTTCACAAAGTAAGCTTTGCCTTCGGCTTCATCCCATATGTGTGATTTTTGATCAAATCCACGATTAATAACCTTAATTCCACCATCTTTTCGCATGCTGTAATCTGCGGTTACGCGCTGTAGTCCACGTTCAAAAGTATGATCCAGTCTCGCTATTTCATACCATTTTCCTAGGTAACGATTTACCTCAAAACCTTGAATAGGCTCAATACCGTCAGGAATCCCTATGCAACCGCTGAGGCCTAATAATAGAACAATAAAAAAATATTGCATTTAATTAGCTCTCTTTATTCGGTAGGTCTTTTAGCACATCAATCAAAGCTGACTTCAGACTTGGAAAGCTAAATTCAAACCCACTGATGAGTAATGCTTGAGGTACAACTCTCTGACTGTCGAGCAATAGGCAGGATGACTCACCGAGTAGATACTGCATAATTTTTCTAGGCACAGGAAATATGGCTAGTCGGTGCATTGAATCAGCGAGTACTTGAGTGAAGAGGCTATTTGTCACCGCTTGTGGTGCCACAACATTGATCGCCGAAAATAAGCTTTTCTCCGTTAATAAATAATCCAACGCGTTGATGTAATCTTGATAATGAATCCAAGACATATACTGTCTCCCATTACCAATTCTCCCCCCTAAATAACATTTAAATGGCAATAACATTTTTGCTAAAGCTCCACCCCGCGGGGATAAAACGATACCTGTTCGAAGTAAAACCACACGAGTATAAGGTTCGGCCTGCTTAGCAATCTCTTCCCAACGCAAACAGACCGCTGTAGGAAAATCAGTTTTTTAACGGAACAGGATTCAGTAAGAACTTTATCTCCCCTATTACCGTAAACACCAATAGCGGAACCACTTAGGAACACCTTTGGTGGTTTATGGCTACACGAAAATAAATTGACTAACTGCTGCGTTATCTTCCAGCGACTTTGACTTATAATTATTTTTTGTTTTTCGCTCCAACGCTTGTCTATGATTGGCTCTCCCGCGAGATTAATAACCGCGTCAAACATATCAAGATTCTGTAAACTTTCTAGAGAATCAATCAGCTTAACAGAGGAGTTAAACAGTAATTCAGCTTTAGATATAGATCGCGTTAGAGCAGTAATTTGGTATTCACTAAATTGCTCAATGAAGGACCGTCCTATTAAGCCTGTTCCACCGGTTATCAGTATGTTCATAGGCACCTCAGTACAATTCAGCTCTGTAAATTTTACTTATGACAGTTTCAATAAACCACTAATACAGCTATTTACATCCCTAAATACTCGATCATCTTTGTCAAACCTGGTCAGTACCGGTGCGGTACCGCAGAGCAATAGCTTATCATTCTGGAGCAACGCAGTGGCCAGCAACTCTTGCTCTTTAACTTTCCAATAACCATCTTGGTAAAACACTGTATGGGCATCTTTAAATTTCGCAGAAAGTTCAATTCCGGTCGCTACACTAAATGCACCAGTTAATAGATACACCGAAAATTTCACATCAGTTAATTCCAAGGCCATTAAAGCCAAACGCCAAATCGGCGCCTGATTACCTGCAATCAATGTGACTGAATGAGAGCGTTTTTTCTTGCTAACTTTGGCACTTAAGCGCGTTAATGCATAACGAACCAATTCACTCTCCGCGAAACCGAGCGCAGCACCGTTATCTTCACGCTGAACTAATTCTGCAAAAACCGGTTCCATCAAGCGCTCACGGCAAATTGGGGCCGGATAATTTGCAAATAATTGTTGTATAAGACTCTCCACTTTACTCACTGAAAATAGCTCAATTACGGCAATTAGCTCTGCAATAGAACTCTGCCAGTTTTCAGTTCCATTACCTTCTGACACCGCAGATATATCAGTTTCAAGTAATAGCTTAACCTTACCCAGCGGCACCCCCCTAGATACCAAGGCTAAAATTTTCTCAATGGTCGCGACATCATGGTCCGAATAAAGTCGATGTCCTTTTAAGGTTCTTTGTGGGGCAAGAAGACCATAGCGACGCTCCCAAGCCCTCAAAGTAACGGTATTGACTTGCGTACGAGCACTCAAGTCACGTATGGGGAAAAGGTTATCAGTGTTGTGATTGTTCATTGCTATGTTTACTTTTTTATCTCAGACTGTAACAAATACTTATACATAAAATAATACTGTACAATATATATATTGTACAGTATTATTTTATGTATAAGTATTCTTAATGGGAATGATATGCCCCTAATTGTTGTTGAAGTGGCCATCAGAGGAGCAGGAACATCTGATTGTTTCATTGTCAGCCTGCTCCATGAAGCAGGCTTTGATTGCGCCTTGATTGAGAAAAGCAGAGGCTTTGGTGGCCGCTGCAGTCGCAGCCGCATTGAGGTTGACTAGAGTGTTGATCTGGGTGCGCCGGAATTTACTATGATCCATATTGAAAATCCAGCCATCCGAAAGAAAGTGAAGTCGTGGATTCAATCGGGCTACCTCTCTTCATGGTCTCGACAAAGTAGTCGCTTCGATAAGACTAACAATAGCAAAACCATAGAGACACTTTGTTCCACGCCTTCAATGAAGGGATGGCACAAAAGTGTCGCCGGGCATAATAATGGCCTTACCGGCTGTAAAGTAGATGGCCCTTGGCAATTACTAGATGGATACAGGCAGCTAATTAGTACCGCCAAAAAAAGCATCATTACCAGCCCACCGGAACAAGCGATTGGCCTATTGAAAGATTGCGATGGTTTCAGTTACGGCAAGAAAATGTCATATGAAAGCCTACACCAATATTTATGCGCAATCGGATTCAAGCTGCCCCTGAATATTAACGCAGATGTTTACCGAGACGGATACCAAGTATTGGCAGGGGCTATTGATGAAAACAGTAAACCCAAGAGAGCTATTTCTAGCCCCTGGCAAGAAGTTATGGTCCCACACAGCAAACACTACTGGCGCTTAGCTCGGCATCAAATAGAGGCACCGCAGCACCATGATACGTTACAAATGGCTTTTGTGGTGACTAGTTGGGCAGTATCAATATTGGTGATGCGCTAAATAGTGGGTTAGGTTTGTTAGAAAAAATCACAGACACGTAACAATGAGGATTAGCCATGAAAAAACATCGCATTATTGCCACCGATAGACTGAAACGTAATATGGGAGAACTGGAGAAAGATAAAGAAGATAACACATCGATTCAGGTCGGCCTGAGTGCGTGCTTAGCTGGCCACGAAGTCCGGTACAACGGGGGGCATACTCAATCCCGCTTATGTCTTGATGTATTAAGTAAGCACTTTATCTTCAAGACCTTTTGCCCTGAAGTTGCTTCTGGATTCGGCACACCTAGGCCTACTATGCGACTCATCGGAGACCCCAGTGCACCGAAACTGGTTTTTAGTGATGGGGATGGTGTTGATTTAACCGCACAGCTAGTCAGCGGTTTTGAACATAAATTACCGGAGATGAGCCATCTAGACGGTTATATATTAATGAAGAACTCTCCCAGTTGTGGCCTAGAGAGAGTAAAAGTATATCAACCCAATGGACATCCGCACCAAATCAGATCTGCGGGCTTATTCGCTCAAGCATTGAAGGAAAAATACCCGCTAATGCCCATCGAAGAAGAAGGTCGTCTGAATGATGACACATTGTATGATAACTTTGTGATGCGTGTTTATGCCTACAACAATTTTCGCTGTGAAGTCTTACATCAACCTAGCTTACGAAAGCTCATAGAATTCCACGCTAGTTACAAATATTTGTTGATGGCACACGACCAAAGACAATATAAGCATTTGGGGAGGCTTGTAGCGCAGCATAAAAAAGCACCTTTAGGCGAACTCATAAGCAGTTACTTTAAGTGCTTCATGCAGACACTAGCTAAGCCTGCTAACAGAAAAGATCACACCAATACGCTGCTACATATTTTAGGATATTTAAAAAAATCTGTCCCTTCGAGCGCAAGACAACATATTGTTGAGATCATATATAAATACAAAGATGGAATGACCCCTCTGGCAACACCACTCACCCTATTAACTCATTATTTGGGTCAATATGGTTCGAGCTATATCAATGCGCAAAGGTACTTACAGCCTTATCCAGAAAACATTCATCCAATTCGAAGATATTGCCGATAATCAGTCAGCATGAGACAGCAGAGATGAAGACAGCGATTAATATTGTATGGTTTGAGCAGGACTTGCGCCTAAGTGATAACCCCGCGTTTACCGCAGCAGTAAGCCAAGGCAGCATTTTACCTATTTATATACTCGACAATGAGAATGCGGGTGAACACCGACTTGGGGGTGCAAGCAGTTGGTGGCTGCATCATTCGTTAGCAGCGCTTAACAGCGCTATGAACGGCAAGATTAATTTTTATAAAGGAGACGCCAGTTCTATCATTACTGATATATGTTGTCGCTTTAAAGTTACCGGTATTTATTGGAATCGGCGTTATGAGCCTTGGCGAATCTCGCGGGATAGGAAAATCAAACAACAATTTCTTGAAAAAAATATTCATGCACAAAGCTTTAACGGCTCATTGCTGAAAGAACCTTGGACCATCCTTAAGAATGACCGTACTCCATACAAGATATTCACACCTTACTACCGTCAAGTGAGCATGACAGACACAGACACTGAGGCCTTGCCTGCACCTCAGTTACCAGAATCATTCCAAACGGATAGCCAAGCGATCAGCTTAGATGGACTGTCATTACTACCAAAAATTGGCTGGGATGCCAACTTTTACAATTGCTGGACCCCCGGTGAAGCGAGCGCGCAGTCATCACTACATAAATTCGTAGATAATGGATTAGAAAATTACAAAGAGGGACGTGATTTTCCCGCCTTAAAAACCGTCTCAACACTATCGCCGCACCTGCATTTTGGTGAACTATCACCACGCCAGATAAACACTACTTTATTATCGGTGCCTGATGACAACAACAAAGAACACTTTAAACGAGAATTAAATTGGCGAGAGTTTTCATATTATTTACTATTTCATTGGCCTGAATTACCCAATAAAAATTTTAAATCTCATTTTGATAATTTCCCATGGAATAAAAATCCGGACTTCTTGGCGCGTTGGCAACAAGGCTTAACGGGCTACCCCATGGTTGATGCCGGAATGCGTGAACTTTGGAAAACCGGATTTATGCATAACCGTGTACGCATGATTACCGCATCATTTCTTGTTAAAAATTTGCTTATCGACTGGCGATTGGGAGCCCGCTGGTTTTTTGACTGCCTCGTTGATGCCGACCTAGCAAGCAACAGTGCTAGCTGGCAATGGGTAGCAGGTTGCGGCACAGATGCATCACCTTACTTCAGAATTTTTAATCCCGTAACACAAGGAGAGAAGTTTGATCCACAAGGAATATACACCAAGAATTACCTCCCCGAACTCAAAGACCTACAGACTAAATATTTATTTCGGCCTTGGGAGGCGCCTCCAGAGATCTTAAGAAAAGCGAATATTACTTTGGGTCAAAGCTACCCTTTACCTATTATTGATATTAAAGAGAGCAGAGCAAAAGCATTGGATGCCTATGAAATGACAAGACACTTTCGCAACCATTAGTCTGTTACATTCTAAATTAGTGCAGTGAGTTTATAGATTTTTATATCCCGGCCTAAAGAAGGGTGATTAACAAGACACTCCTATGAGTTCGCGAAATGCGATTGGACATACTTTAAAAACTAATGCTGAAAGTTTCAACCTAATCGAGATTTATAACACACGGTTTCTGTTTGCTGAAGCGCTGGGCAATGCATCCAAAGCCTGCAAGGTGAGTGCCTAAGGACATGGGCTCGATTCTATACCGGTGTTCTTATGGGTATCTGACCGGAACAAACAGCCAGCATATAAAATGATGAGCCCTGCCAAAATCCCAGGCAGCCCTTCGTATACCATGTCTGATAATCCAAATACCCGCCAACCAAGTGCTACGGAAAACCCGGTCAGCATTGCGGTAATACAGATAAATTGTGATGGCCGTTTGCCAAAACATAAAAATATCAACAAAGGCGCAAACGCACTGGCTAAACTTGACCAAGCCATGATCACCATACTGAAAACACTTTGATTATTCATGAGCGCGAGTAAAAGTGCGATTCCGGTAATCATAATGGTCGCTAATTTTAACAACCCAGTTTTCTCAATTTTGTGCGGCAGAATGTCGTGAGTGACGGACGCGGAGCAACATAATACTAATGAATCAGCAGTAGACATGGTGGCTGCAAAAATACCCGCCAGAATTAATCCCACAAGAACCGAAGGCAGTAACTGCTGTGCCATAGTTGGTAGGGCGAGTTCCGGGTCAAACGACCCAGCATCAGACAAATAGATGCGAGAAAGTAAGCCAACACCGGTTGCCATACCGTAGAAGAGTGTAAACGATACGTAATACCACCACTTAGCCTGACGCATACTCGCTAAGTTATTGAGTGTCATAAAGCGCACCATGATATGGGGCTGCCCGATCACAGATAAACCGGCAAATAACCAGCTCATGACAAACAGGGTTCCACCAAGCCACCCGGAAAACACCAGGTTTTTTGGTAGCCAGTCCATAAACCCTTCCACACTTTGCATCTGTTCAACCGCAGCGGAGATTCCACCCAGAGCCATTACCGCTACAAACAAAAGCACGCCCATCGCAAAAAACATAACAATGGACTGGGCGGCATCAGTCCAGATCGATGCGCGAATGCCTCCGGCGAAACAATACATACTGACCAGTACTGCCCCAGTAACTGCACCCGACCATAAAGGCCACCCCAATAGAACGTGCAGTGCTTTTCCCCCGGCTACAAGCTGAGCAGAAGCATAGGTCACTAAAAACAATAGAGAGATTATTCCAATCAAACGTTGCAAAGAGGAGTGCTTTTGGCCATACCAATTGCTGAGCAAACCAGCATAACTCACTTCACTACTCGCGCTAGTCGCTCTTCGCAACTGCGTGTGTACATAGAGTGAGGCAAGAAAGTCCCCAGTAATCCAGCCAATCATCAACCAAATCGAAGCAATCCCAGTCATATAGGTGTAGCCAATGACGCCGATAAACATAAAGCCACTATTGTTCGTTGCAACCGCCGATAACCCCACCAACCAAGGCCGCACATTACCACTGGCCAGGTAGTAATCCTCTTTGGTGCCACGACTGCGCCAGGCAGAGGACAAGCCAATTAAGGTAAATAGCAATAAAAATCCAATGAACGAATAAACCATGAATGTGTCCCTAAATTAAGGATATACCCTAAAACATGAGAGGGTAAATCAATCCTAATTTTGTTGCTCGAGAGTGCATATGTCTATCTCATCGACTAAATCGAAAAATGGCAGCCCCCCACTATCAGCAAGGATAATTAAACCATTGGGCTCCTTCATATAATGATGAAAAAGCTCGACCAGCTTTTTGCATTAACGGACGAGTAGCCGATATCAGCGCCAATCAATAGGTCGATATTGGATAAATCATCTAAGACCAGTTGGCCGAATGAGTCCTAAAAAAAGGAAACAGTCACACCATTAAACCGGTTAATTCATTGTTGATAGCACTTTACCTGATTGTCAGCATCGGTGGCTGAGACCTTGGCTCTGAATTTTTTATATGTTGGCTGCCGGTAGTCTCCAATCACAAAAGAGATAAATAACACCTTAGTCGCTCGACAGGCCTAATATCGATAAATAATTAATAACTAGCGCACCATATACGCTAGCCAAATTCACTGGGGATCAGGCCCGCATCATGAAGTTTACCAACCTCATCGTGGCTTGGCTTCAATACTGTCATCTCCTTCTGGGTAAAATGATCGGAACTCTTTTCATTGTTAAGTTTAACCGATCTGTCATTCAGCCCCTGACCGCTTCAAACGGTCAGCGATTTATTCCTCAAGTTGGCCAGTTCTTTGAATACCTCATGGTTTACGAGCGCCTGTAGTGCAGTATCTTCAAGAATTTCTTCAAGGTAACTGTCCCGCCTATTGATCGCTTCGGCTAGAAAATGCAGCGCTTCATCAAACTGTTCCATGGCGGTATACGCACAGGCCAATTGATAAAAGGCATGGCTATTGTCGGGGTCAATTTTGAGCGCCTGGCGACACAAATTAGCGGCCCACTGCGGCTCATTTAACTCTAATACAGCATCGGCTTTATACGTCATCGCTTCGCAATCTTCATGACGAATTTTCAAAATCTCGTCATAGATAATAATTTTATTAGCAGGAAAAGGATCTTGTTGCGCGCGCAACCAGAGTGATTGAGCTTCCTGTGTTCGCTCGATTTCTTCTCGATTTTCATCAATATGCTTGGTTTTTTGCTGTAATTGCTTTTCGATCATTGCTAAGCGTTTTTCATATTCATTGATCAATTTGGAGATTTCTTCGTCTACGAAGGAATAAGCGCGCTCCTTAATATCCCTCATTGAGGTCCAGCCGACCAGTACCAACACAGATGTTGCCGCCGCGATCAAATAGAAAAAATAGGTTATCGCATCCGTGGCATAGCTGACCCCCCGATCTACCGACTGATGTTCCCTATCTACAATCTGCTGGATCAGCTCTTGTTTCGTTTGTGCTTGATCGGTACGTAGCTGTTTGAGTTCATCCAGCACATAGCGCTCGACAAAGGGTGAATAGAGAGGCTTTTCTAATGACTCAACTAAGTTATGCACTTTTTTTTTATCCGCAGTTTCAGCCAATAACGGCGCGCATAAAGAGCAAGAGAGCAAAATAACCGTTGCTAGGAGGCGAGACATATCGCTCTCCCATGGTCGTGCACTTCGACTAAGGCTGCATGCAAACTCTTGACCGTTACACCGTAATCCGACTCATTCACGACAAACTGCATATCAACCTGACGCATCGATTGATGCACCGCCAGCACATGGATATTATTGCTGGCTAAGGCCTGCACCGCTTTAGCCAAAATACCCGGCATCTGCATATCACTACCAATGGCAGACACGATAGCCACCTTCTGCTGATTGAGTTCTGCTTCTGGAAACTCCGCTTCAAGGGCAGCCTGAATGCGCTTTACTGTTTTCAAGTTGGTGGACAAAAAATGCGTTAATGTGTTCGCGTTAATATCTTTGGAAACAATTTTGGCATTGAAGCGCTTTATGATCGCCAGCACTTCGAAATCATAGTCATGAATGCTACCGGCCATATTCTGATCAAATAACTCCAGTGCATAAACGCCTTTACAGCCAGCAATAATTTCCACACAAGGGGAATTGCTCACATAGTCACCTGTGATCAGTGTTCCTGTATGTTCTGGCTCAAAGGTATTTTTAACGCGAAGTGGAATGCTGTTTTGTCTCAGTCCTTTGGCTGCCTTAGGATGAATTGCTTCCATGCCCAAATTAGCCAAGTGATCAGCTACGTCGTAGTTAGTTCTGCCAATAGGAACAGCCTTGCCTTCACCAACCAGTAAAGGGTCTGCACTGCTGAGATGAAACTCTTTATGAATAATGGCTTCCTTCGCTTGCGTTAATACCGCCAAACGACTAAATATCATCTCGCTATAACCACGATCGAATGAGGTCATCAAGCCTGCATCGCTATGGGCGTAACCAGTCACGATCGGAAGCTGCTTATTGAGATTAATATTAGCAAAGGCTTCTCGAATACGCTCATCCAGTGATATATGTTTGCTAGCACGCCACCCCGTCAGATCTACAAAACAAGCATTGACACCATCTCGCTTCAACAGATTAGCCGTGTTCCAGGCACTATGCGCTTCACCGATACTTGCCAGCATCTCTCTGACCGTTCCTAGGTGGGCTTCCAGAGCAAAGTGCCCGTGTTGACAAAGGCTCTGTAAATCCAACAAACATTGCCTGGCGACTTCCATCCGCTCATCCAAAAATCTATTCGCCTGCAGGAGAAGCTCAGTATCGCCAAATAGTTGCTGATTCATGTTGCGTAGCCGGGCAGTCAGCTCTTCAAACTTCTCTGACCAGCTATGATCCTCCATACCACTGGCAAACAAACCATAAATACCGGGTTGACCGCTTTTTTTATGCTCCAATAACTGATCTGTAATACCACCATAAGCTGAAACCACGAACACTCGCTGGTAGAGCTCTTTTCCATCGCCTCTAAGGATGATGTTGTCTCTAACCGACGAGTAATCCATCATCGATGTGCCACCAATTTTTTCAATCGTATGCATAGTTAATTGTAAACCTTGAATTTACTCTCTTTTATTGCCTGCACATGCCACACATAAGCGGGTACTAGGAACGGCTTGTAACCTGCCAAGAGGAATATCACAGGCGCATAGAGCGCATACTCCGGCATCATCACCCTGCATCCAGTTCAAGTTCGTTGCTAGCTGTGCAAGCTCCAGTTTGTTTTCTAACAGAATTTTGTCGTCAACGAAAGCATTGATTGTCAAATCGAAAATAGCAGAGGAATCACCCGCCTGGCTCCGTTTCTTATTGGATATAGAGTGACAATCAGACAATGTATTTTCCAATACACTGATACGCTTTTCTATTTGTGTATTAAGCAGAAGGCGATCGGTTTCAAGCATTTAATTTACATCCCTGTGATCGCTGGACAGGATGAATATATTCTCTAGAACAGACATGTTCCGGTCTAGGCGCTTGCGCGCAAAATGGGTTGACTACCTTATTGCTCAACGCGTTATAAACGAAAAAGGCACTGGATCTTGGAAACGGGGTAATATTGCCGTTAGAACCGTGCATGACATTGCAGTCGAACACGACAACGCTGCCCGGCTTACCTGTGGCTGACACAATACCACTCTGTGCCGCTAGGGTTTTCAGGCTATCATCAGAAGGCACCCCATACTCTTGCTTCTTTAACGAAGAGAGGCAGTGGTCCTCCGGCGTTTCCCCTTCACACGCGAGATACTGTTTGTGCGAGCCTGGTATCAGCATTAACGGACCGTTGTTGTCGAAATTTTCCTCTAAGATTATCGACATACTTAGGGCACGCATGCGAGGCATTCCATCTTCCACATGCCAAGTCTCAAAATCAGAATGCCAGTAAAATTCCTTTCCCCGAAACCCCGGTTTGTAATTCAGTCGAGATTGATGAATATAAACTTCATCGTCCAACAGATATCGTGCAAGGTCCGCCAAGCGCTCGTCGGCTGCAAGAGCTTTAAAAATCAGGCTGCTTTCATGCACACGGAAGACTGAACGCACATCATTGCTACTCGGTTCGGTAATGACTTCACCGGATTGCTGAAGCCTCTGATCAGCCCCAAGGCGTACAAGCTCCTTTTGAAAGATGGTTACCTCATCGGTGGTAAACACCTCATCCAGCACGAAAAAACCTTGCTCGTTATAGGTCTTGATAAGGGAACGATCAACCGGAGGGTCTTCTTCCTTAGAGGCATAAACAATGGGATCCTGCCTACCAATTAGTTTGGCATTTTGCCCTTTTCTCGACGGGTACACATCAGCCTCGTTCGCGATCAAGCCATCCTCTGCCTGCTCTAATATCAATTCACTCATAATTTTAGTCTTTACTCCTGGACGGTTTCCGCATCCAACTCATAGGCACCTTCGGCATTGTGTACTTCTTTCCCGTTGAGTGGCGGATTAAATACACACGCCATGGTCATTTCTTCAAAAGCTCGTAATATATGCTTGTCGTGCTTATCTAGAATATAAAGAGTCCCAGGTTCTATGGGATATTTTTTTCCGTCAGCCAGCGTTTCCACTTCACCTTTTCCCGACACGCAGTACACCGACTCCAGATGATTTTGGTAATGCATCTGAAAATCAGCACTTTTGTAGATGGTGGTAACATGGAAGGAAAAACCCATCCGATCCTCTTTCAACAAGAGTCGCGTGCTCTCCCAGTTGCCATCAGGGGAAACAACTCTTCGATTAGATCGATTGGCATCTGATAATTTTCTTACGATCATAAAACGGCCTTATTTTCTCAATTTTTTTATTTAGACGGCATCGAAATAAACTATCTCTTCAGGAATTTCGCCTTCCTTCGCACACACTTCCCGTATCGAGGCCTCGACAATATCAATACCTTTTTTCAGATTTTCGTCACTAATAATTAACGGACAAAAGAATTTCACAATATGGTCATCGGCACCACTGGTCTCAATAATAAGCCCTTTTTTAAAGGCGCTATGGGTAATTTTCCCTGCGATATCGCCATTGACGCAATTAATACCTTGAAACATGCCTCGCCCTTTGGCGGTAAAGTTTCCATCACCGTATTGGCTGACAATGCTTTCAAGTCGCTCTGAAACATACCGGCCCTTTCGCTTTATTTCTTCCGAGAACTGGAGGTCAGACCAATAATTGTCGATGGCGGCTTTGGCCGTCACAAACGCCAAATTATTACCTCGGAAAGTGCCGTTATGTTCGCCCGGATTCCACTGATCCAGCTCCGGCTTCATTAGCACCACAGCAAAAGGTAGACCGTAGCCTCCCAATGATTTGGAAAGAGTAATAATGTCCGGCTCAATGCCAGCCTCTTCAAAACTGAAATAATCACCCGTGCGCCCACAGCCAGCCTGTATGTCATCGAGAATGAATAATAAACCGTGTTTTTTACAAACCGCCTGTAACCTCTGCAGCCATTCAATAGTGGCTACATTAATACCACCTTCCCCCTGAACGGTTTCCACAATCACCCCAGCGGGTGAGTTGATACCGCTACTTGAATCTGACAACACCTTATCCAAATACTCTGTGGTATCGATGTTCTCGCCTAGGTATCCGTCATAAGGCATACGGTGCGTTCCAATCAAGCTCACACCCGCCGCATTTCTATGATGAGAATTTCCTGTTGCCGCCAATGACCCCAAACTCACCCCATGGAAGCCATTGGTAAAGGTGACGATATTTTGCTGCCCAGTGACATTACGTGCGAGCTTCATCGCAGCTTCTACCGAATTGGTACCCGTAGGCCCTGTGAATTGGACCACATACTCCATGTTACGAGGTTCTAAAATTTTCTCCTTAAAGGTCTGCAAAAACTCGCCTTTGGCCTTAGTGTGCAAATCCAAACCATGGGTGATGCCATCGTTTTGGATGTACTCGAGCAATACTTCTTTAAAGATCGGATTGTTATGTCCGTAATTTAGAGTGCCGGCTCCGGCCAGAAAGTCCAAATACTCGTTGCCGTCTTCGTCCCACATCAACTCGCCTTTGGCGCGATTAAAAACGCGAGGAAACGAGCGAGCATAACTCTGTACTTCGGATTCAATTTCTTCAAAAATTTTCATTCGGCTGCTATTCCTCTAGTTAACTATGTGATGCAAAGGGTCCGATACGGACAAGTGCTTCAGATTCGTGTTGCCCGGAAAAATGGGCTTTTTTATCCATCCACTCTGATGACTGGAAGTCTGCTGACAGCTTTTTAGCTAAGCTTTTAAATAAAGCCCAGGATGCTGGGTTATCTTGGGTTATGGAGGTCTCTAAATAACAAATATTTGAGCACTGCGGGCGAGCAAGAATGTGAGCCAACATGTGGGATGCTAGTCCTAGGCCTCTTGCCTGTCTGGCAACAGCCACCTGCCAAACAAACAGCGTGTCCGAACGCTCAGGTATGACATACCCGGAGATGAGCCCAACCACGCCTCCATTCATTTGGGCAACCACCGAGGTATTGGCAAAGTGACTGCACTGAAGAAGGTTGCAGTAGCTTGAATTTATATCCAGCGGCGGACAATCCTCAATCAGCCGAAACACAGCCATACCGTCTTCTAGCTCAGGAAGCCTCAGCACAACACTTTCTAACTCAGACAAAAATCCTCCAGTCCCAGCACTATTTATCAGTAATTTAAATACTTTTTAGGGCCAAATGCTCCACAAAAAACCGAAATGTGAAATTAAACTGAGGAGCACAGATAATTACTTAGAATACTAAGGATAATACACCAAATAACATTTAAGCTCCAGCGTAAACTTGAGGCGCTTAGAAAGCTGAGCCATTAGCCGATGACCAATGGCTCAGCTCTAGGTGGGCATCAACAACATAGCACAAGACCAAAAAAGCTACCTTTACCTAGCCCATCCATTTGCATAAAGTGCATTCTAAATATGCAGACAAATTGATCCCCCAGCATTGCCTGTGCGGTCATTATTTGATCGCAACGAGCCAAAATACCTTGAAGAGAAAAGGGGCATTATTCTCGAGCTGTAGCCCTATAAGGTTGGTAATCAACTGTACCTCTTCACCGATTCTTCAAACTACGGCACCAGCGATGAAAACAGGTGGTTTATTTAGAGTTCTAAGTAATTATCTGTATAATGCACTTATTGAAACTATAGATAGAGAAGCGCTTTTGACCAGTATTGAAGAAGTATTAGTGGCACTGCGTCGTGTTATCAGGGCGACAGACCTCCACTCCAAACATCTGGCGAAGACGACGGGATTAACTACCCCTCAAATATTGCTTTTACAAACTATTCGAGATATGGGCGAGGTTACTATCGGTGAGATCGCCAAAGAAATGAGCCTTAGCCAGGCAACAGTGACGAGTATTTTAGGCCGGCTCGAAAAACGAGATTTGGTATACCGTCAACGGTCTAAGGAAGACAAGCGCAAGGTGCATGCTCACCTCACGGACCAAGCCACCGAAACTTTAAAAGAAGCTCCTATCCCCCTACAGGAGCACTTTACACGGCAGTTTGGTGATCTCCAAGAATGGGAGCAGACCATGACCATTTCGTCCCTGCAAAGAATCGCCCAAATGATGGACGCTCAACATATCGACGCTTCACCGGTATTAGATATTGGCGTTTTGGATCGCCAAAGCACGACTACCGACAAGCTTGGCTCCTTTCAAGAGACCTCTAATAAAAAGTAAAAGCCCTTCATCCTTATGCACCTAGGCTCACCCTAACAAGACAAGTCAGATGGAAGATTACTCTTTATATGATACAAAGATAATATTTATGCTTGCTCAACGAGCTCAGTTAATATTTTCTTAAATACTTCTGTTGGGTGAGCACCCGTAACAGCAATGCTACGGTTAAACACGACAGTTGGTACTGATGTAATGCCCATACTTTGCCAAAATGCTTCTTCTTTAGCGACTTTTTCTCTGGCATCAGGGTTATTTAATTCTGCTAATGCTTCTTCCGCATTCAAGCCCGCATCTTCTAACGCTTCAGCGAGCACTTTTTGATCTGAAAGATCTTGCTGATGGCTAAAGAAGGCTTCGAATAGATGTATCTTAAGTTCATGCTGCTTGCCTTGCTCTTTAGCATATTCTAATAGGATATGAGTATCTCGAGTGTTGACCATTTTCATATCATCGTAATAGTCAAACTTGAAACCCAGCTCCTCAGCTACTTGAGTCAAGCTGGCTCGCGCTTTAATGCTACCTTCAGAGGTGGTGCCATATTTTCTAGCAGAATGAGTACGTAAATTTTCACCCTCAGCAGGCATGTCGGGGTTCAATTCAAATGGCTGCCATTCGATTTCAATTTTATCTTCTAACCCTAAGTCCGTTACCGCCTTGTTTAAGCGCTTATATCCAATAATGCACCAAGGGCACACGACATCTGAAACAAAATCGATCTTAATTTTGACAGCCATATCAAACCGCTCTGATATTCAAAACGGCAACACCGGATCGGGAATTCACAATGGGGCCCGATGGTACAAAATGAGCATTTGTGGGCTGATTCCAGGATAGAAAGTATCCCGCTTTTGCTGACTTAATATCTAACGTATCCGAAAAATCGTCAATATTACCTAATCGCTCTAAGTAAAGTGTGATATTGGGATAGTCCCTAATAAATGCCGAGTTTAACCGATACAGAGAATGATAAACTCCATCAAATCTGGACAAGTGTGGATATGCATGCAGATCGGCTAACGTTAATTTATCACCCACCAAATAGATTCCGCCTTTATTCAAATGGCGCTCTAATCGGGCAAGCGCATCGAACACACGAGCCGTATTCTCGTCGTATGTCTGCTGATCTTTTGCGAAGCCCGAACGATAAATAGGCGATATGAATTCGTTGTTGAGTTCATCAACTATTGCGTCGATTTCTTTTCGTCTAGCCTCTGGGTACAAGCTAGCGTGCTGTGTCTCTTTGGTGGCGATAGCATCCAGCTGTTGAAGAATTTCGGCCGACTCATTGTTCACAATCGTTTGTGTTTTCGTATCAAACAGAACTGGCACCGAAGCTCTTCCGGCATAGCCTGGTGAAGCAAGTTCATAAACATCGGGTAACCGATCAACACCGCTGATAGGATTAGGCTTGCAATCATGGCTCATACAAGGCTGCCCGAGATTCCAACCCTTCTCAGTCTGCACCGAACCGGCTATCGTGAGCCCAATCTCAGACGCAAGACCTGTTAACTTTCGCGCTAGCTCGGTGCGATGTGCGAAGGGACACACCTTTGAAGTGAACAGCCAGTAGCGCCCTGCTTCAAATGGATATTTATCGCCTCCCAGTTCGTCGTGAAATGATGTTATTGCTACATGGCATAATTCATCTGTTTTCATGATTATTTCCTGTGAGTAACGTATTTCGATCTTTGGAATTGGCTGGGCTAGAATAAACATGTAAGCTTTGAGTTGAGCCTCGAAGATCAAATAATCCGATTCAAGGGCCCGTCTTGCATACATTGACGAGAGAAATATAGCTAGCCAGTAACACTCTGCGAATGGTGCCCCTGTATTGTCTCTTTATCCCAGAGCAACGGTGTACTGGCCATATCTCGGCGCACCATTTAGCCCAGCTGGTTTATACAACGCCGTTTGCATTTTTTGTGTTAGCCACATCCCCGTTCCAAGCAACCAAAGCCGGATGTTGCAACGCGCGCCTACCGCAAACCCGTTATTACTCTTCATTACTACGGGTTTTTTGTGCTGCCCGGCTTTATCATACTTCATATTCTTGCTATCGTCGTAACCGAACTACGAGAAGGCGGAAATCTAATCTCTGCAATGTTTTCGGGAAAAAAATATTGATCGAACCACCAGAGAATGAGAAAAAAACTGATTGAGAGACAGCAAGTGTGGGCTGGAGACATGAAATCAATCTCAGCTCTGTTGCCATTTATCAAAATGTCGACTGAGTAATCTAGGCTCAAAAAAAAGTTCATTTGTCTTGTAAAAAATTAACCACCGGAAGTGTCCGCAAGCTTCTCCTGGTCATGAAAATTAGATGGCCATACCTTCTAGCTCATGGATTAACTGTTGAATCGTGGATTTCACCTCGGGACTAAAGGGTTTTCTCTCTCCACTTTTTAAAGCGCTTTTTATACGATCCACCATTTCTTCTCGAACACTCTCCATCAGCTCATCCTGGTAGTTATTCATGGCAAAATATTCCCACTCTCTCTTTGTGTAGGATTGGCCTGGCACTCTTTTCAAAAAATCTAATAGCTCTCTATGAAGTTCTTGTTTGATATTCATTTTAAAAACCTTTTCACGACGGGCTCATATTTCTAAATACGCTGTATACGAAATGTCTCATCACCAAATTTTATAATGTCACCAGAGATAATTTTTTTCCGCTTTCTAATCTCCACCTCACCATTAACCAAAACATGGCCGGAATCGATAACAGCCTTTGCTTCGCCACCGTTTTCAACCAACCCCTCAAACTTTAGAATTTTATAAAGCTCAACTGGTTCCGTAGTAATCTCAACATCTCTCATTTTTATCGTTAGCTCACTTTAAATATCATTTGGATAATCAAGTTCAGTATTTCGTGATACCCCGATTACAACAACAGATCGTCTTGTATCGGGTGGTAGATACTGGCTGAGTTCACAAGTGAACCTGCAGTCAGTGCTTGTACACCATAAACTTCAGCGCTCACGCCATAATCCTTTTTAACTTTTTCCAACAACAAGTCGAAATCACCATCACCCGATAACAATATGACCGTATCAACCTCTCTTGCCATTTCCATCAAATCAATAGCGATACCCACATCCCAATCGCCCTTAGCAGAGCCATCACTACGCTGAATATAGGGTTTAAGTTTTACGGTAAAACCAATGTGCTTCAGAGCATCCTGAAACTTAAGCTGGCCATCATCGCCCCGATGAGTCGCATAAGCCGTCGCTTTAACAATCTCACCCTCAGAGCTTATTCGCTGCCAAAGTTTTCGGTAATTAAACTGACGGCCGTACGCCTGCCGGGTGGTGTAATAGATGTTTTGTACATCAGCAAAGATAGCGATTTTTTTCACAATGAAATCCGCAAGCATCAAATCTGAACCAGAAGGAGCGCGACACTACACGAGTCAGCTGCAACTGTTAAGCAGTGTCTAATACGTAATGCCTCCATCCATATCTTGTCATCCCTAGAGTTTCATCCTGGACATGAACAGCGTAAGGTTAATACCCATGTGATGGTGTCAGCTGACCCAAAGCTACGGTCGCCCACCGTACGTCACATGAAGAAATACCCACGTTGGAATATTTAGAGGCTATCAGTCGAACCTACGACCTTATGGTGTTGCTTAAGTATGGGGCCATCCTGCAACTAGATCAGACAATCGACCCAATAACAGAAATAGACTGCGCTGAAAGAACTCTGACGAGTATTGTATTAGCCCGTAAATTTCAGCGCTAGTTTTACCAATTAAACACCTAGTCTTACCCCTAAATAATGCCTTCGTCTCTCAACTTTTGCTGAGAAGCTTCATCCAACCCCAATAAATTTCCAAGCACCTCTACATTGTGACTGCCCACTTCCGGACCGGGCCACTGGGTGTTTCCCGGTGTGTCGCTGAGTTTGGGGATCATGGCGGGAATTTTTAGAGGCTCACCGTTAATTTCTACCTGTTCGAATAAACCCCGTTCATTAAAATGGCGGTCTGCCAGCATATCTGCTGCGTTGTATATAGGACCAGCTGGGACTCGACTCCCCTCCAGAAGTTGAAGAATGTCAGTACTAGGCGCGCTACGACACCAAGCAGAAAGCGCATCATCTATTTCCTGCTCATGCTGGACGCGACCTGTGTTATCCATCATACGAGGATCTTCGGCTATATCGGGCCGGCCTGCCGTTGTCATCAATCTTTTGAAAATTGAATCGCCATTGCCTCCAATCACCACAAACTTACCGTCGGCACAGCGATAAGTATTGGTAGGCACAATACCCGTTACCGTAGTCCCGGAGGGCTCGCGAATAATACCAGCACCATCAAATTCTGGTACCACCCCTTCCAGTAAATTGAACATGGCCTCGTAGAGCGCCACATCCACTACTTGGCCGGTTCCGCTCGACTGACGCGACAGCAATGCCAAGACAACGCCAAAAGCTGCATGTAACCCAGCGATACTGTCACCAATACTGAGATTAGGGCGCACTGGTGCATCACCCGGAAAACCATTGACGTAGCGGAACCCGCTCATTCCTTCACACACCGAAGCAAAACCAGGTTTGTGAGCATAGGGGCCGGTTTGCCCATACCCGGATATCCGGGTGTATATCAATCCGGGATTTGGTTCTTTAAATCGCTCTGGTCCCAACCCCCACTTTTCCATCACACCCGGACGAAAATTTTCAATCAACACATCGGCGCCATCAATTAACTGACCCGCCAACTTTCGTCCTTTGTCCGTTTTTAAATCAAGCGTAATACATTTTTTGTTCCGTCCAAGACTGCGCCACCAAAGTGAGGTGCCATCTTTAAGCACGCGCCAATTACGCAATGGATCACCGCCACCAGGAGGCTCGACCTTAATGACCTCCGCACCGAAATATGCCAACAATGAACCGGCAAAAGGACCGGCAAGCAATTGCCCCAGTTCTATTACTCGATACCCTGAAAGAGGCTTGGTATTAGTCACATTCTTATCCTCAATTATCTATAAAAGCAGAACTAACAGTAACGGTACCGTCAAGAGAGCCATGACCGTAGAAGCAACCACAATACCAGCCACCGCGTTGGGATCGCGATCAAATTTAAGTGCTAACAGATAGTTAAACACTGCTGCCGGCATAATAGACTGCAAAAGCACCACATTTTTTGCGGTACCAGTAAGCCCCAGTAATGAAACAACAATCCAGGCAAATGCCAATCCGCCACCAATCCGCAATGCCGATAAGCCGATACTACGCCACCAACCGGTGGTGGCCAGATTCGACAAGGAAACACCCAGAGTGATCAGCATGAGTGGTATCGTGAATCCGGCCAACAACGCCACTGTAGAATCGATCCAAGTCGGCAGTTTAGTGCCACTACCAAGCAACCACAGAGCAACAATGATGGAGTAAATCAAAGGTTGCCTTGCCAGATCCTTTGACATCGCTTTCAGCCCGGTGTCAGCTCGGGACATTAATGCCACACCGCCTGTCATCAACGCTGTCATTTGTACCAAAAAAAACGCTACCGCCAATGCTAGCCCTTCTTCACCAAAAGCATATAGACATAGAGGCAACCCCATATTTCCGTTATTGGGGAAAACCACTGCCGACAACAATGAACGAACTTCACCACCAGAATAGCTAATAACAAGAACAGCCAAGGCTGCAGTCCCGATAAAAATTAATGATGCCGCCAAAGCAACCTGGGCAAATCCTTGGCCCGAAATTTCTGCCTGACTGATAGTTGAAATGACAAGACAAGGCGCACCAATATTCATCACCGCTCGGCTGACAAATTCTGCCGCATAGGGCACAGAAGATCGCCCCCAAAAAAAGCCAATAGCAGTACAGACCAAGACTGGCGCCATCACATTCCACAATTCAAACAGCACTTTTAAAAGTTCACTCCATTTTTTAATGCCAGCAACGCTATACTGACGCTAAGTAATTTGATAAATAACACATGGCCGTTTTTCGGGAAAGATTTTACCGTCTGCAACATACCGCAAGGAACAATCCCCCGCTAGTTGACTCTAAGCATTTAATTAATCGACAGGTATGTGACATATGGGTTTTTTCCAGAACGTATTAGGCACTCTGCTGTTGGTAACAAGCATATTAACTGGCGTTGCGGTATCCGCTGACACCTTTCCAGCCCCGCTTGCCATAAACAGTGATGGCTCAGTAATAGACATCATCAACACCACTCCAGCTTCACTTGAACGCTCCAGTGCGCAAGACTCCATTGCCACCAATCTCGCTATTCAAAACTATCTGTCTGCCATTGATCAACAGGAAGACGAAGCGGGCCCCTACGACCCCATATTGTCAGAAATGATCTACGGATTAGGGAATACACTCCAACACAATCATCGTTACGAAGAAGCCATCGCTGTCTATAAGCGATCCATGCACATCCATAGAGTGAATGATGGTGTCTACAGCCTGTCTCAAGTACCGATGTTACGAGGGATTATTAAGAGTCATATTGAACTGGGGAGCATCAATGAAGCATCCCAGAGCTACCATCAACTGCTCTGGTTACATATGAAGACCTATGGTGAAAATGATGTCAGATTAATCCCTGTGATGGACGAAGTCGGTCAATGGCATTTGGAGACTTATTCTCAAATGGGCCGCCGTGATGATCTTTATCACCTTCAAGCTTCTTTACAGCTCTATTCGTCGGCCATCGACCTCACTGCCAGTCAGCTGGGTTCTACCAACTTGCAATTGGTAGACATGCTAAACAATTTGGCCCTGGCAACTTACTACCATGCTTTGCATGAACGGCTTTACCCCGACGCATGGGGGAACCCTGGCGGTGCTCCCTTTGGCTACCGACCATTTGGTTTTAGTAAAGAAACCCTAAGGAGAGGGACCCACTACCTAAATGGACTCGCTTCGTATAGGAACGCTCTTGATATTCTGGAGAATAACCCTGATGCGCCTATTCAGGATAAAGCCGAAACCTATGCCCAATTAGGTGACTGGAATTTATTGTTTGGCTACCCTGATGCAGCCACAGAAGCCTATCATCAGGCGCATTCAATTCTCGGTAGTGTTGAACAGAAGGCCCTTATTCTGGACACCTTATTCGGGGCACCAAAAATGCTACCGAGAATTAAAAAACAACCCGTTGTAAGCAGCAAGGTTAGCAAGAAGCCCGGCAATAATAATGATCGTTTAAGTGTTTTAAATGAACGTTATGTTAATGTCTCCATTGAAGTAACGCCCGGAGGCCGGGTCACCACTATTGATATCCTAAAAACCCATCCGGAGAATGCACCAGAATTGGAAACCCGTGTAAAAAGAAGCTTGCACTCCAGTAAATTCAGGCCACGTTTTGCTGACGGTCATGCAGTACTCACCAGTGATTTCACCATGAAAATGCTAACACCCGATTAGTAAGGCTAACTCCTATGCATCTCATCACCAGACTTCTGACCGGCGCATTGACCATCACAATGGCATTCTTGCTGGCCAGCTGTCAGAGCGCCTCTCAGTCCCAAAGCTCTTCTCAATCCCAAAGTTCCTCGACAGGATCACCATCTGCCAGCTCGTCACAAGCACCGCCTTCCAGGCCTGCATCTGACGACGGGGGAGAAGGCGAAAGTATGTCAGATCAGCAGGAACCGAATGAGCCGACAGGGGTCGAAAGCATGCCCGGAGACCCTAGTGAGAACAATGACAGCGAAGCGTCTGGCATGCGCGGAAGTGAGAGGTCCATGAGCGATGAAGAGGCGGTATCAATACTCGATGAACAGCTGGATGAATCAATTGCTGTCTTTGATGGCATGATTGTCAATGAAAGAGCTACCGTCCAAGCCATTGAAAGTGAATTTCCCGAAGACGATATGCCCCTAGGGGATGATGAGCCTCTATTTGAAGAGGCTGATATCTCAGAAAACTCAGATGGCCAGAAAGAAACCTCATCCTCAGCAGCTGGGGATAGTAATAACACCTTGGGCGATGGCGATGGCGCTGGAGATGGCACCATCATTTCCAGTAGCGGTGTCAGGACTACCAGCGCCAATGCTCAAGTTCCTGCCGACGTATCCAACGGGAGTGATGACGATATTGTTGCTCGACAAATTCGTGAAGCTGCAATGAAGGAAAAGGATCCAGAGTTACGTGAAAAACTCTGGGAGGAATACCGCAAATACAAACGAGGCCAATAAGCATTGTTTATTTGTAAATTGTCTATCTCTAAAAAGCATCTGTCTCAATGGTTGACCATTTTACTGATTTCATCAGTACTGAGCGCCTGCACCAGCCAACGTGTTACCAGTACGGTAGTCACTCCGCTGCAGCAGCAAGCGGCTCAGGTGGAAGAAGCCCTGTTACTGGATATTGCCATCCTGCCATTTGATCCAGGACTCGATAATGATGACAAAAAAGGTGCTATCGTGTTACCGGCTGTGCGTAATGCAGAATCTCAATACTTACCCAACAAGCTAGCAGCTACCCTTCAGCAGACTGCCGCTTGGGGGGCTGTACGCGCAGTCCCCAGCCGCCAAACCGTGGTGGATGTTTATGTGGATGGAACCATTATCCACTCTGATGGGGAAACACTCACTCTGGACATCAGCGTCTCAGATTCAAGCAATCGCCACTGGTACAAAAAATCTTACACCGAAACCGTTGGTCAATACGCATACGATAATGGACGACAAACAAAACGCGATCCCTTCCAGGGCTTATTCAATCGAATCTCCAACGATTTACTTGAGCACCTTCAACAATTGAGTGATAGCGCAATAGAAAAACTGCGCACTATTTCTTCCCTACGTTTTGCCCGTGATTTTTCACCCGAAGCGTTTAGCGACCATATTAAAGAAATGCCCGGTGGTCAGCTTGGAATACTTAGTTTACCCGCACGTAATGACCCCACACTTCTTCGTATTGAACGCATAAGGGAGCGGGATTACCTCTATATCGACACCATGCAGGAGTATTACAATGTTTACACCCGCAAAATGGAGAAATCCTACCAAGCATGGCGAGCAAACAGCTATGAAGAACTCGAGGCCGTACGTGAACTCAAGCGTCAGTATCGCAACCGCACCATTGGCGGCATCATCGCAGTAATAGGCGGTATTGCTGCTGCCGGAAGCAATAGCAGCTCCGGCCAAGCAGCCGCGGCTGTAAGCATCAGCGCAGGCGCTCTACTTGTAAAAAGTGGTTTTGCCAAAAAAGCTGAACTGCAAATTCACAATGATGCCCTAGTAGAACTAGGGCAATCTCTAGAGGCAGCCATCGAACCTCGCGTGATTGAACTGGAAAATCGCACGATCACTCTCACCGGAAATGTAGAAGCCCAATACGCTCAGTGGAAAGCGCTGTTACGAGATATTTATCAAGCAGAGCGCGGTGGAATCTGATCACTATGGAAAGTAGTAACGGCTTTGACCCGATCAAACCCGCAGACATCACCCTCACCCAATCTGCAACCGCTAACAACGCGGGAAAACTCCCTTGGCAACAGCGGCCAACAACCTATATCGTCTTAATTTTCAGTATTCTTCTGGCGTTGTTTATCATATTCGCTCTCCCTTTACTGATTAGACCCGTGGAAACAACTGCTGTAATTATAGAACCACAAGCAATACAGCTACCAAGTGTTAAAGAAGCGCCATTTAATGACGCCCAACTATCCAAAGCCCGCCGAGCGACTCAGGACACCCTCAGCAAAATTCTTGAAAAACAAAGCTTTCTTGAAAAGAAAAATATCCGCCTCTGGGGTGAACAGGCGTTTCAGGCAGCCTTCGATCAAGCCGCTGAAGGAGACCAGTTTTACCGACAACGCGTATTTTCGGAAGCACAGATCGCTTATCAAAATGCACTGAGCCAGCTAACTGTATTGGAAAAACGTATACCCAATGAACTGTCCGAGAGCTTAGCGAAGGGGCTAGAGGCCATTACGCAGGGTAACGCTACCAGTGCTCAGCAACACTATAAGCTCGCCCTAGCCATCGATCCCAACAATAGCGAAGCAAGCATAGGCAGCAAGAGAGCGGGCACATTGGGCCCCGTATTACTCTTGCTAAGCCAAGCCAACAGTACCCTGGAAGATAAACAACTGGAACAATCTCAGGCTATTTTTCGCGAAGCACAAACACTGGATGTACTACACCCGGCAGCCATTAATGGCGTGGAGAAAACCACTCTCTTAATCAAAGAACGTGATTTCAATAATGCCATGAGCCAAGGCTATCGCTCACTGGATAATCGCCAGTTCAATAACGCCAGCAAAGCATTTAATGCGGCGTTAAAATTAAGCCTCGGTCATAAAGGGGCCCTTTCCGGCTTGACCCAAGCAAACAATGCCGCGGCTCAAAGCATGACTCGGTCGCAGCTAGCTAACGGGGCAGCACTAGAATCCAAAGAGCAGTGGCATAAGGCTCGGGATACCTACGCCCGAATTCTGGCTCGGGATGGCTCAGTTATGGACGCCAGAATGGGCCAAATTCGCAGCTCAACTAGGGCAGACCTCAGCGATAGTATTAAGAAAATACTTGAGACCCCACTACGACTTGCCTCAACTGGTGTCTATCAGCATGGTCAGCAACTGCTCACAGATGCCCAAGGTATAAGATCATCTGGACCTCAGCTAAAGAGGCAAATTATCCAGCTCGAGAAAACGCTGAAAAATGCCATTACACCTATCCCTGTAGAGCTTCGATCTGACAGTTACACTACCGTCACTCTATTTAAAGTGGGAGAACTTGGTCAGTTCAACCAAAAATACTTGTCACTCAAACCAGGCAATTATGTAGCCACGGGAAGCCGCTCCGGCTATCGAAATATAAGAGTTGAATTTCAGGTAACTTCAAAAGGGTTATCTAATCCGGTAGAAGTGTCCTGCTGGGAGCCGGTATCGTGATCAACAAAAATCTATCTTCCGAAAATGAAGAAAAAATAGCACCGGTTGAGTTCACTCCGATACAGGAAGAAATCAAACAATCGAGCTTCTCCCTGCGCCCAACACCCATCATGACTGGATTGGCATTACTAACCAGCCTATTGGTACTTTGGTTTCTGCTAACCGCTAAATCAGTCATTATTAACATCGACCCTGTAGACTCAAACCTACGCATTAAAGGTGGCATCAGCTTTAAGTTAGCCGATCACTATTTGATGCGGCCTGGCGATTACCAGTTGTCGGCCACATCAGAAGGCTACGTTGACCTGAAGCAATTATTTACCATTGGTGAGGAAGACAATCAGTTATTACCCCTAACACTGGAAAAGAAACCAGGCCACCTCCAGCTAACCACGACGCCCCCAGGTGCTGAGATATTAGTCGATGGACAGCAAGCTGGCACTAGCCTCATAACGATCACCCCACTATCGTCTGGCAACCACCAGCTGGATATTCAGGCTCCTCGATATTTCGCTCACCAGTCCAGTATCTATATTGAAGGATTGGATCGTAGCCAGTCCCTTAACGTTGACCTCAAGCCAGCCTGGGGCCATATACAGCTCAGCTCAATTCCTCTTAATGCTGAGGTTCTTATTAACGATGAACTTCGCGGTAACACACCACTAACAACAGAATTGCTCGCCTCAGGTGAGAATGTGACCATTGCATTAAAGGGCTTCAAACCCTGGAGTAAAGCGTTACAAGTACCCGTTAGTGAAACACTGGTAGTGCCAAACATCATCTTGGAGCCCGCGGATGGAGTAATCGAACTCACCTCTACCCCCACAGGGGCAACCATCACTGTAGATGGTCAATATCGCGGGACCACACCTGCCAGTCTGGATGTAGCTGCCAATGAGCAGCACCAAGTATCGCTATTCCTCAATGGCTATATCACCGGAAAATCTTCCCTGTCGCTGATGCCAGGAGAAACAGAAACTCTGTCCATTTCGTTGCAAGGCAATATGGGGGATATCAAGGTGCTCACTTCACCCACGGATGCCTCCGTATGGATTGATGGCATATTGAGGGGCTATGCGGGCCAAACATTCAGGCTGCCCGCACGTTCCCACCGAATCAGCATCAAAAAATCGGGCTATGCCAGCCAAACCCGGACGGTCACCCCCCAACCAAAGCTAGACCAAGTGGTTAGAGTGACACTTCTCACTGAACAAGAAACGCGCTGGGCCAACACCCCCTCAGTGATTACTAATTCCAACAACCAAACCCTCAAATTATTCAAGCCCGAAAATAAATTTTCTATGGGAGCCTCGCGGCGCGAATCGGGCAGGCGCGCCAATGAGGTGTTGCGGGATGTTCAGCTAACACGCCCTTTCTACATGGCACTCAAAGAAGTGACCAATGCTGAATTCAAACATTTTAAACGCCAGCACAGCTCCCAGCATATCAGTGCCAACACACTGGATTTACCAACACAGCCCGTGGTCAACGTCAGCTGGCAGCAAGCCGCTCTCTACTGTAACTGGTTGAGCCGAAAGGAAAATCTTGCGCTTTTTTATACAGAGACACGGGGTAAACTCATCGGAGAAAACGTCAAAGCTAATGGTTATCGCCTGCCAACCGAAGCTGAATGGGCTTGGGCTGCCCGCTCAACCAATAGTGGCGTGAAGAAATATATTTGGGGCAACCAATTTCCCCCCATAGGAAAAACGGAAAATTTCGCCGACCTCAGTGCAGCAAAAATTGTCGGTCGTGTGATCAACACCTATAACGATAGTTTTGCCACTTCGTCACCCGCGGGGAGCTTTTCACCAAACCAGAAGGGGATCTTCGACCTAGGCGGTAATGTGGCAGAATGGGTTAATGACTACTACGGCATCGAATTCAATCTCAGCATGACCGCTGACAAAGACCCCTCCGGCCCGGAAAAAGGTGAGTTCCGAGTGATCCGTGGTGCCAGTTGGCGGCACAGTAGTATTACTGAGCTGCGGCTTTCATTCCGTGACTACGGCATTGATCCGCGCGATGATGTGGGCTTTAGAATTGCTCGCTATGTGGAATAGAGC
>JBLIJA010000004.1:0-36815 GCA_047635115.1 Porticoccus sp.
ACAAAAGAACAGCTCACATTGAGGTTTCCAGTGACTCGCTGTCGCAAAGAGCCATTCAAACGCACCTCCTCCATACTGGAAATGCCATCCCACAACCGATTTCTCAATGCCAGAATACGCTGGTTCTCTTCAGCCATTCCTTCTCCAGCAGCCCTAAAAGCTTCACCCATACCAACAATTTGGTGGGTTGGCAAAGTTCCTGAACGCATACCACGCTCGTGGCCACCGCCGTGTGTCTGTGCTTCAATTTGCACCCGAGGCTTGCGACGTACATAGAGGGCACCGATACCCTTGGGGCCATAAATCTTGTGTGCAGACAACGACATCAGATCAACCTTCATCGCATCCATATCAATTCCTATCTTGCCGGCACTCTGGGCTGCATCCACATGAAAAAACACTTTATGTTGGCGGCAAATTTCACCAATCGAGGCAATATCATTGATAGTGCCAATTTCGTTGTTAACGTGCATCAACGACACTACCGTTGTATCTTCTCGAATAGCGTCCAGCACCGTTTCTGGATAAATAACCCCATCAGCATCTGGATCTAGGTAAGTCACCTCATAACCTTCACGCTCCATCTGACGACAGGTATCAAGCACTGCTTTGTGCTCGATCTTAGAGGTAATGATATGCTTGCCTTTTTTCTGATTGAAGTGAGCACATCCTTTAATTGCCAGATTATTCGCTTCAGTGGCACCAGACGTCCAAACAATCTCACGAGGGTCCGCATTCAGTAGTGCAGCAACTTGTCCTCGCGCCTCTTCCACAGCCGCCTCTGCCTGCCAGCCAAATGAATGAGATCGAGAAGCAGGGTTACCAAAATTACCGGTATTTGTCAGACACTCTGCCATTTTCTCAGCCACCCTAGGGTCAACCGGAGTGGTGGCAGAGTAGTCCAGATAAATAGGTAGTTTCATTCAAACCCTTCTATCAGATTTGCACATTAGTATTAACCTCAATCAGTTCGGTCTGACGTAGAGCCACCAGTTGCACTTCGTTTTGATTCACAAGGCCATCCAATGTAATACCACTAAGAAAGCGGTGTATCTGCTCACTCAGGTCATCCCATAAATGGTGGGTGAGACAAACCTCACCACTATTACAGTTGCCCTTTCCACCACAACTGGTGGCGTCAATAGATTCATTGACAGCGTCAATAATTTCCGCAACATGGATATCATCACCACTACGGGCCAGTCGGTACCCACCGCCAGGGCCCCGCACACTCCGAACCAACTCCTGTTGACGCAACTTGGCAAACAACTGCTCGAGGTACGACAGGGAAATGTCCTGTCTCCGGGAGACAGATGCCAAACTAACTGGCCCGTTCTCACCATGGAGAGCAAGATCCAGCATGGCAGTGACCGCGTACCGGCCTCGTGTTGTCAGCCGCATAGTGTTTCCCTCAAATCTACCTTAATTAGATATTATCTCAGTGGTTATTATGTAAAAACCTACCATTTTAGTCAAGTAAACAACATACTCTATAACAGGTTGTTAAGGATAAAAGAATGACACCCTACCCCTCTGATTCAATTGCTTTTTTCATTCTGTATATCGCATTCTGGATCGCGGTTAGCACACCCCTTAGGATCGACAACTCCATTTCATCAAGGCGGATGCGTCCGTAGAGCCGACGCAATCGAGTCATAGTTTGCCGGGGGTTATCCCTATCGTGAAAGCCAATATCCACCAAGGCCTGTTCCAAGTGCTGAAAGTACATCTCCAAATCCTGCGCTTTAGCTGGAGGCTGATCCCATTCATCAAACGATGGCAAAGTACCCTCAACATCAGCCATAGAGGCCATTCGGACTTCGTAACAAAGCACCTGAACGGCAGCCGCAAGATTGAGAGAACTGTAATCAGGGTTTGACGGAATATGTACATGGTAGGTGCACTTGTGCAACTCTTCGTTGGTAAGCCCTCTATCTTCCCTGCCAAACACAATGGCTACATCATGCTGCCGAGCCTCCCGCCAAACGCGCTCACCGCACTCTCGCGGGTTAAGTAGCGGCCAGGTAATACGCCGCCCACGGGCACTGGTTCCCACCACTAAGCCACAACCAGCGACAGCCTCATCGAGATCATCTACTACTACCGCGTTATCCAGAACATCCAGTGCATTGGCAGCACGCCATACCGCCCTATCAGTAGGGTATTCTTTAGGTGCTACCAGATACAAACGAGATAACCCCATATTTTTTATCGCGCGCGCCGCTCCCCCAATGTTTCCCGGGTGACTCGTGTTAACCAATACGATACGAATGTTGTCAAAGTTGCTCATGAAATGATTTTCCAGACGATATATGACTAAACGTGGTTTATAACCTAAAAACTTACTGCAGCCTGAGTATTTACAAATAGGCTTGCGAATAGCCCAGCTGCGAAGAACCCAGCATTGAAGCGCCGCGAATTCTAGCAGGAAGAACTGCTTAAATCATGGTTTTTACCCTCCACGCACCAACCCCTGTCTGGTACAATGACGCGCTTTCTTCATGCTGGAATCTCTCACGATGGAACCCATGGTCAATATCGCCCTCCGCGCC
This sequence comes from Porticoccus sp., assembly GCA_047635115.1. GTDB lineage: Bacteria > Pseudomonadota > Gammaproteobacteria > Pseudomonadales > Porticoccaceae > Porticoccus. The sequence continues at coordinate 2,553 of JBLIJA010000004.1, forward strand.
GCACGAAAGGCAGGAGATATGATTGCTCGCGCCTCAGAGCGTTCTGATCTGATTAAGATCGACGAGAAGGGCCGCAATGATTATGTCACCGACATTGATCACGCAGCCGAGAAAGAGGTTATTTACCACCTGCGCAAGGCCTTCCCCGAACACACTATCATTGGCGAAGAATCCGGTTTACTTGAAGGCGAAGATAACGACTATCAATGGATTATTGATCCTATCGATGGCACCACCAATTTTATTCACGGCATTCCACATTTTGCTGTTTCTATCGGTTGCACCTTCAAAGGCAAGCTGGAGCATGCCGTTGTATTGGATCCTATGCGACGTGAGGAATTTACCGCCAGTCGTGGTCGAGGAGCCTTCCTCAACGGTAATCGGATTCGCGTCTCCGGCCGCAAGAATTTCGACGGGGCAATTGTCGCCACTGGCATTCCTTTCAACAGCCCCTCTATTGACCACATGGAACCCTACCTAGCCTGCCTTACTGAGCTGGCAGAACACTCCTCTGGCATTCGTCGATTGGGCGTAGCCTCCCTAGATTTGGCCTATTTGGCAGCGGGCCGATTTGATGCTTTCTGGGAAATGAGCCTAAAGCCATGGGACATCGCAGCTGGGGTTTTGCTGGTAAAGGAATCCGGCGGTTTAGTGAGTGATTTTCAAGGCAACGATAACTATATGGAGAGCGGTAACATTGTGTGCGCTACACCCAAACTTTTCAAACCCACGCTGCAAGTAGTGCAAAAACATCTGGGTTATTTAAAATAGATCAAATATCACGACTAGCTCGATTATCAGAGGATAGCGCTAGCTGTCCTCAAACAAAATTTGGGCGTCCAGACCCTGCTTCTGCAAAATATCACGCAATCGATGTAAGGCCTCAACCTGAATCTGACGCACACGCTCTCGAGTAAGACCAATTTCTCGGCCTACCTCCTCAAGCGTTGAGGTGTCATGCCCTCTAAGCCCAAAACGACGAGCAATCACTTCACGCTGCTTGTCAGATAGCTCAGTCAAACAAGCTTCTATAGAGTTCAAAAGGTCCTCATCCTGCAATAATTTTTCCGGATCACTCGGGTGACTATCAACGATAGTATCTACCAACGTTCGCGCCCCGTCCTTACCCAAGGGGACATCCATAGAACTGACTCGCTCGTTGTGTCGAAACATCCGTGATACATCCGCGACCGACTTGTTCATTGATTGGGCGATTTCTTCTGCTGAAGGATCATGCTCAAGCTCTTGAGCCAACCGACGTGAAGCCTTTAAATAGGTATTCAACTCTTTGACCACATGAATAGGCAAACGAATAGTACGGGTTTGATTCATTAGCGCCCGCTCAGCGGATTGTCGAATCCACCAAGTGGCATAGGTTGAGAAACGGAAACCAAGCTCTGGATCAAACTTTTCAACAGCCCGCATTAAACCTAGATTACCCTCTTCAATCAGATCCAAGAGTGACAACCCGCGATTGACATAACGGCGAGCTATTTTCACCACTAGACGAAGGTTACTTTCAATCATTCTCTTGCGGGCTGACTCACCACCTTTATGAATCAAGCGAGAAAAGTAAACTTCTTCCTCGGCAGTAAGCAGAGGAGCATATCCAATTTCTTTCAAATAAAGACTGGCCGCATCGAGCACTTTTTCTCGCTTGCTCTCCGCAAGCTGATCTTCTGAAGCCTCAATCTTAAAATAGATATTTTTTGTCACAGAGAATATTTCACTCCACGTTGTATGTCACCTTTACTGGCCGACCTCATTTCGAGGAGTCAACACGGTCAAGGCTCAATCGCTTTAATTGGCGAAAGCATGCAGAAAAAACAATCCTTGTAGCTCACATTCTGCCAACTACTATATAGAACTTACCACCAAATAGTGATATATAAAACAATTCAAAATAATTTATTTATTATGCAGGTCAGTTACTTATTTTATTTGTATGCGCACAAATTGAAAGGAATCTGGGCTGAGCATAGCGCAGAAATTAATTAGCTTGTCGGTAAGTGTCGCATGGGGTCTACGGGCTTTCCGTTCTTGCGAATTTCAAAATAAAGTCGTTTTGAATTTGATGGGTCGCCGCCTACCTCAGAAATTTTTTGCCCCCCCTTCAGCACTTGCCCCTCCTTGACAAATATCTTGCGATTATGAGCGTAAGCACTGAGAAAAACTTCGCTATGTTTTACAATAATAAGCTGTCCATAGCCACGTAAATCGCTGCCAGAATAAACAACGACACCTGGCGCTGCCGTTACCACTGGCGCACCAGTATTGCCCTGTATATCAATTCCCTTAAAAAGGCTTGAACTATTAAATCGCTTTGAAACCCTGCCCGTTGTCGGCCACTGCCAACGCCAGTTAGAGGGTAGAACAGGTGCTTTTGGTGGGGGCGGCGACGTCACTTTTGTCTGGGCTTTTGTAATAGGTCTTGTCGTCGACTTTGGCTCTGGCCTACTTGCTAAAGCAGGTTTACTCGTCGTGACAGCAGGACGCTGAACAACAGGAGGAAGTCGATTGGTATCTAGCGTTAATCGTTGATAATTATAGATGGTATAAGGCCTAGATATACCGTTAGCCCGAGCCAATTTATTTACGTCTTTTTCAAAACGCCAAGCAATCGAAAACAAGGTCTCACCAGAAGAAACGAGGTGGTCATTAATTTTTTCACTGGGCGGCTGGGGACGTTGATCAACTGGTGCAGGTGGTGGTGTACGACAACCCACTAGCACTATCAGCCCAAGCCATACAATCATGTGGATCCATCGAGGTGACATCTTTCGGCGTAGCTGACAAAGCAAGCTGTATATTCCTATAGGATTATCGTCTCCACTATCAGAGCGTTTTTCGTTGTCCACCAAGATATTCCAGCGCAAGCACCAAAATCAAGCCAAACAACATACAGCCCGAAGCAACAATAGTATTAGGGTCGATGCCTGTCACTTCACCGTATGTTGCAGGCATCAGTAAATGATGGGATAACACGATCTCTCTACCCTTATGGTCAACCATCACTTCAAGTGATTCTTTCCAGGGCCAAACAATCAATAGTGAACCCAGAAGAAAGCCAACCAAAACCGCAATCGTGACGGAATAACAATGATGTAAAAGCCAGAACAATATTCGAGAAAATGCCATCAAACCGCAACTACAACCCAGAATAAAGACTAATAAAATTTGCCATTGAAATTCACTGATGGCACTAATCATCACTGGGTACACACCCAACAATAACAAGATAAAACTACCAGAAACCCCCGGAAGAATCATGGCGCAAATGGCTACAGCGCCAGCAAAAAATATGGCGAGCAAATCATCGGATCCTTGCACTCGTGGTGCAAAAGACACCCCCAACATAATGACAGTACCAATCCATAAACCCAGCCACTCTTGCCAACGAAGGCGAGGCAACTGGCGAAAAACATAAACAATTGAAGCGACGATAAGACCAAAGAAAAATGACCAAACTAGAATCGGGTAATGCGCCAGTGAATAACTGACCACTCGGGCAAGTGAAACAATACTGAGAAGAATACCACTAAACAAAACGATCAGAAAATTACCATTGATCGCACGCCAGAAAGCACCAAAACCTTCGTTTTTCAGTACCTTCAACGAATGAGTATTAATGGAACTGATCGAATCTAAAAGCTCTTCGTAAATACCACTGATAAAGGCGATGGTACCGCCGGAAACACCGGGGACAATATCAGCCGCACCCATGGCCACGCCCTTAAGAAAAAGAAAAAACTGCAGTTTTATTCTGTCCATGGAAGCATCTAATAGAGGGTTAGCGAGTGACGCCGCTAAGTAGTGGGACAAAGCGAACTTGTTCCGCTACTCGCTCTGTAAAATTCGAACTGTCGCCGTCTCGAGTGATGACTCGCAACTCCTGTACATCTCCAGGCCCCACAGGAATAACAAGAATGCCATCAGGAGCCAACTGATTAAGAAGCTCTTCAGGCACTTCATGGGGTGCAGCTGCACTGAGTATGGCGTCGTAGGGTGCATTGTCGGGAAAACCATACCCCCCATCACTATGATATAGTCGTACATTCCGCAAACCAAGCTTACGCAGCCGCTCCCGAGCTTTATCAATTAATGGCTTAATGCGTTCAACGCTGAACACCTGCCCAACAAGTTGCGCCAAAATGGTCGTTTGATAACCAGAGCCAGTACCAATTTCCAGTGCTTTTTGACGGGGTCCAAGGGAAAGCAGGATTTCTGTCATGAGCGCCACGACATAGGGCTGAGAAAGCGTTTGGCCATATCCGATGGGTAGTGCGGTATCTTCGTAAGCACGGTGCGAGAGCGCTTCATCGAGAAACAGATGACGTGGTGTTACCCGCATCACATCCATTACCCGCTGATTGCTAACACCCTGCTCTTTGAGTCGATCGATCATACGTTCCCGGGTCCTCTGGGACGTCATGCCAATGCCACCCAACTCAATCGAATTCACCCTAGAAACCCCTGCTATTTTTTAATAGCCGAACTATACCACAGCACTTAGGCTACAACACCGGCCTGCGGCGTCTGTAATTGTGTCAGTTCTCTCAATACCGACGTGGCATAACCACCAGAGGGCAACGCAAACGATAATTCGAGATCAATCTTGCTCGTACTCTCTTCTGCGGATGAAAACCACTGCCAACTCAACCCCTCTGGTTTTAATACCAAAGATCGTCTCTCCTGCTGCAGTCCACTGAATTCAAGCGCATTAGTCCAATCACGCCAATCCGATAGCACCGCCGTTTCAATCTCTCGTACTGCCTCCGACTCGGCACTCCGACCTCGGCCCCACAGTGGCCCAGTAGCTGTTTCTTCACCATCCAGAGAATAGGCCCAAGAACCCTGTTTTATCCGCTCCGCAAGCACCAAATTGAACAGATAAGAGCGAGCAGCCGACAGATAGATGCCCCCTCGAGGAGAACCACGCTTACGCCGCCCCTTCTGACGACCACTACCATATTGTTCTGTCAATAACCGGTCTGCCTCTGGTAAATTTCCACCCTCAATACCAAAGCGCTGTTCACCAAAATAGTTGGGCACACCTTGTTCAGCGACGAGTTCTAAACGTGACTCCATTGCCTGTGGTTCACCCTGTACCTGACGGAGGCGTATAACAAAATGGTTAGCGCTATGCACACCACGTCTCAACTTCTTATTATGACGCCCAACTGATAGCACCTTGTAACCGGGGGCATCAGGTAACATTGCCTCCATCTCAGCCTCTTTAGTCAAATGAACACTGAACCACTGCCGAGTCACGGCTCTACGATCCTTCATTCCGCAATAGCCAATCGCCACCTCATCAACCCCATAAAATTGGGCTAACAATTGCGCGATCCAGCGGGTATTCTCACCCCGCTTCTCAATGTGCAGGCATAGATGTTCCCCCTCGCCAGAAAACGGAAAGCCTAATACTTCATCTACCCGGAAATCCTCCGGCTCAACGCGGAATTGCGCGATCGCAGTTAGTCTACTGCAGGAAAAAGGAAAATCTAAAGAAAATTTCTTACTAATAATAGCTTTCCTAGGATGTCAGCCAACGACTACCATTGACCTAAAATAATGTCGCCTATGACCAAAAATAAAGTCGACTACGCCAAGGCAGTTTACGAACATCCATACAGGAGTCAAACTTCACTTTCTTCAATAGAAAATTCAACAGATCAGTGAGCAACCCCTACAATCATAAACGTACATTATTTATAACATGTCCCCCTTGAAGGTCTGGCAAGCATCGAACTCTGGCTACACCCTCCAGGCGGCCACCCTCCTGTATAACAAGTAGCAGCTGCCTACCGTGGATGATATTGACTGGTTGATTTTTATGGGTGGCCCCATGGGCGTCGCGGATACAACAAACTACCCATGACTATCCGCAGAAAAAACTTCATCAAACAAGCTCTGACTCAGAAAAAAATAGTGTTGGGCACCTGTTTAGGGACGCAGCTAATAGCCGATGTGCTCGACGCCAGCGTGACTAAAAACCCACACAAAGAACTTGGCTGAATAGCTGATGAGAATTTGTTTTACCTTGGTTTATGGCAATCTAATGAAGACAATACCTTAGCAAGCATGAATGCTGCCGAGGGTATTTCAGAAGAAACCAAGGAACTCCTAAGTAAGGATTTTTTTGGGCGATTAGTCAATATTGTTAGAGCTGATTCATTCGCTACTTACTTTATTTAAAAAAACCAAAACAAGCTGAATTTGCTAGCTATAAAGCAGAGGTATAAGTAGTAATGTAGCTCGTACTAATTACTAAGTATATATCAACTAATTCGGAGATAACGCGGGTGCTAACCTATGAAGATGGCTGCTATTTATTACCGGTAAGTCGATGGGGCTTTAAGGAATATTTTTTTCGTGTGGAGTAACACTCATAACAAATCGCAGCACAACGCAACATCGGTGCTCGAACGCGCTAAGGCGCGCCCGTGTGCGAGGCATTAATGTGTGAATCCACACATTAGAAGCAGGCTAACCCCTCAACGCAATAACACCACCGCCTGACAACTAACCCCTTCACCACGTCCTTCGAAACTCAGTTTTTCTGTTGTAGTTGCCTTGACGTTAATCTGGCCAATATCACAACCTAAATCTGCTGCCAAGTTCGTTCTTATTTGTTCCATATAAGGCGACATTTTCGGTGCCTGTGCCACGATAGTCATATCGGTATTGGCTAGGCTATAGCCTTTATTATTAATGAGTGAGACAACTTCACGTAATAACTGACGACTGTCTGCTCCACTGTAGCGTGGGTCCGTGTCAGGAAAGTGTTTACCAATATCGCCGAGGGCGGCGGCGCCCAATAGTGCATCACAAAGGGCATGGATCAGAACATCGCCATCTGAGTGCGCCACAAGTCCTTTCTCATAAGGAATAGTCACACCGCCAATCACAATATGGTCGCCTTCGCCGAAGGCATGAACGTCGTAGCCCTGACCTATTCTCATTTTCCTAACACCAGAACTATTCTCATGATTTTTGCTGCTGGTAGTTCATAATCGCCGAGGCGATGGCCATATCCTCAGACCGGGTGATTTTAATATTATCTCTACTACCCTCAACCACCTGCGGGGTATGACCCAGCCGCTCAACCGCCGCAGACTCATCTGTGGGCTTCCAGTGATCCCGCACAGCGGTCTTTAGGCTCCAGCTCAGCACGCCGTAACGGAACATTTGTGGTGTCTGTGCGGCCCACAGCTCTGTTCGGTCTTCCGTTGAATTGATATCAAAGGGGTTCGTCACTCGCTTCACTGTATCGTTCATCGGGGTGGCAAGTACGCCACCCACTTTGTGATATTCCAGGCTATCAATAAGCTTTTTAATATCGGCAACTCTGACACAGGGACGAGCAACATCGTGTACTAAAACCCAATCGTCCGTGTGCGCTTCCCGCTGTAGACATTCCAATGCCATCCTGACTGAATCGGAACGCTCGTCACCACCGTGAACCGTACGAATCCGCGGGTGATCAAATATCTCAAGTTGCTGCCAGCGGTCATCTTCCTTATTGACCGCCACCACGATATCTGACACATCAACCGCCAACAGACGTTCGAGCGCATGCTCAATCACTGTTTTATCACTGAGTAATTGATACTGTTTGGGTACGTCCCCACCAAAACGACTACCCGTTCCAGCGGCAGGTACGATAATCCAGCGATTCACTTCTGCCCCTTATCGACTACCATGTAGAAGGTCTCGCCTTCCTTGACCATCCCAAGGTCAGCTCGAGCTCTTTCTTCAACACTTTCTAGCCCATTTTTTAGGTCCTTCACTTCGCTGGCTAAAATGCTATTGCGTTCACGCAGTGCTTTATTCTCTTCCCACTGCATATTCACTTTGTGCTGAAGTACCTGTCTTTGAGCCATGCTGCCATCGCCCACCCACAGACGATACTGTAGGATCAAAAAAAGCAGTATGAAAATGACTAATATCCAGCGCATCGTGAGATTCTACAGAACAAAAGAACGAACGTCAGCGGAGAACGAGACGAGATTAGAAGAGAGATGGAATGAAATTAACGAGATAAAACAAAAACAGCCCTCAGCGCTGGGGATTAACGCCTGACGTCTGCTTAGAATAGCCGTACCAGTTAAGACTTGAATTCGCCCCATCCGCGGTAGGCAGCCTTACCACCCAGCTCAGCTTCGATACGTAGCAGACGGTTGTATTTAGCCACTCGGTCAGAACGACACAGGGAGCCGGTTTTAATCTGACCCGCAGAGGTAGCCACGGCTAAATCAGCAATAGTGGTATCTTCTGTTTCACCCGAGCGGTGCGAAATCACGACTGCATAGCCTGCGTCCTTTGCCATTTTAATAGCATCAAGCGTTTCTGAGAGGGTACCAATTTGGTTGAATTTGATCAGAATCGAATTGGCCACGCCCATTTCGATGCCTTTCTGAAGAATTTTGGTGTTAGTGACAAAGAGGTCATCACCAACCAACTGAATACGATCACCCAGCTTGTCTGTTTGATACTTCCAGCCATCCCAATCAGACTCATCCAGGCCATCTTCAATGGAAATAATCGGGTACTGATCACACAATGTTGTCAGAAAATCACTAAACTCTTCTGAGCTATAAACTTTACCTTCGCCAGCCAAATCGTACTGGCCGTCTTTATAAAACTCTGAAGCGGCACAATCCAATGCCAAGGTGACATCTTTACCCAGTGTGTAACCGGCGGCTTCCACAGCCACTTTAATCACCGCCAAAGCCTCTGCATTTGATTCCAGGTTGGGAGCAAAGCCACCCTCGTCACCTACGGCAGTATTTAACCCTTTACTGCTCAGCACTTTCTTCAGTGAGTGAAATATTTCCGCACCCACTTGAAGTGCCTCAGTGAAGGTTTTGGCCGACACCGGCTGAATCATAAACTCCTGAATATCGACATTGTTATCGGCATGCTCGCCGCCGTTGATGATATTCATCATCGGCACCGGCATGCTGTACTGGCCAGAAGTGCCATTGATATCGGCAATATGTGCATAGAGAGGAATGCCTTTGTCGCTAGCAGCGGCCTTTGCTGCCGCCAGCGAGACGGCAAGAATCGCATTGGCGCCAAGTTTTTCTTTGTTCTCGGTGCCGTCGGCATCGATCATCGCTTGATCGAGTCCACGCTGATCGGCCACATCCCAACCAACCAACAGCGCTTTGATGGTGATATTGATATTCGCTACTGCAGTCAGTACGCCTTTACCTAGATAACGGCCTTTGTCGCCGTCTCGCAGCTCCAGTGCTTCACGAGAACCGGTGGATGCCCCTGATGGCGCACAGGCAGATCCCACCATGCCATTATCCAGAATAACATCGGCTTCAACCGTCGGATTTCCACGGGAATCTAGTACTTCGTAGGCACGAATATCTGCAATATTGCTCATTTATTTCTCCGTCATAAAGCGGCTGCGTTGTCGCGCGCGGCGCGTCATTGTTCAGTTTTTTCTATCCGTGTTGAAGCTTGCTTAAACTCATGCGTATTCGGTTATCAGTGCTATTGAGTCTAAAAATTACGTGTCAAGACTCAATAGCAAATTCGGGCTGAGATTTGATTAAGTCATCAATGGCTTTCATCTGAGCCAAAAATGGTTCTAGTTGATCCAGCGGCAGCGCGCTAGGACCGTCACATTTGGCATTATTAGGATCCGGATGTGCTTCTAAAAACAAACCAGCCAGGCCGACCGCCATACCAGCACGACCCAACTCAGCTACTTGGTGCCGTCGCCCACCGGAAGCAGCACCCATAGGATCACGGCACTGCAAGGCATGGGTTACATCAAAAATAAGGGGCAACCCACCACTAATCTCTTTCATCGTACGAAATCCAAGCATATCGACCACAAGGTTGTCATAACCCATGCAAGCTCCACGCTCGCACAACATAATTTTTTCGTTACCACATTCGCGGAATTTATCCACGATATTACCCATCTGGGATGGACTCAAAAATTGCGGTTTTTTCACATTGATCACAGCCCCTGTTTCGGCCATAACCTTCACCAAGTCGGTCTGGCGTGCAAGAAATGCCGGCAACTGGATCACATCGCAAACCTCGGAAACCGGTTGAGCCTGATGTATTTCATGAACATCAGTGATTACCGGCACCTGGAAAGCTTGCTTTATTTCTTGGATGATTTTTAGCCCTTCGTCCATACCCGGCCCACGATAGGAGTGAATGGAAGAACGATTAGCCTTGTCGAACGATGCTTTGAATACGTAGGGAATTCCCAGTTTATTCGTCACTTCTACATAATGCTCAGCCACCTGCATGGCTAGATCACGCGACTCAATAACATTCATCCCGGCGAAAAGCACAAATGGCTTGTCGTTAGCGACAGGTATTCCCCTTACATCAATCGTCACACTAGGCTGGGACATAATTTAGGTTCCCTCAGACTGCTTCAAGGCCGCCTTAACAAAGCTGCTAAATAGCCGGTGGCCTTGACGAGGCGTAGAGGTGAATTCAGGGTGAAACTGACACGCAAGGAACCAGGGGTGGTCTGGGATTTCTACAATTTCAACCAGCGTCTTGTTTTCTGACCATCCACCCACTTGTAAACCGGCTTCTTGCAGTTTCGGTACATAATTGTTGTTCACTTCGTAGCGGTGACGATGTCGTTCTAGAATGTCATCCGCCCCATAGATTTCTTTGGCCATAGTGCCATCAACCAGATAGCTCTTTTGCGCGCCTAGCCGCATGGTTCCACCCATATCAGAATCTTTGTTACGCTTTTCTACATTACCTTGGGTATCGACCCACTCGGTAATCAGCCCGATTACAGGGTCCGGCGTATTTTTATCAAACTCAGTACTGTTAGCGTTCTTTATGCCGCAAACATTGCGGGCAAATTCAATCATTGCTACTTGCATGCCCAGGCAAATCCCTAAGTAAGGAATCTTATTTACCCGAGCATAATTGACAGCCATGATTTTGCCCTCAACGCCGCGCTCACCAAAACCACCGGGCACTAGAATTGCATCACAGCCGTCTATCAAGGACATATTTTTTTCAAGATCTTCAGAGTCGATATAGCGCACATTCACCTTGGATTTGTTGCGAATACCGGCATGGATCAACGATTCATTGAGCGATTTGTACGCATCCAGCAACTCCATATATTTGCCGACCATGGCAATGGTGACTTCATGCTCCGGGTTCGATTGATTTTCAACAACCCAGTCCCAATCACTTAGATCGGCTTCGCCACAATCCAATCGCAACCTTTCCACTACAATCTGATCTAGTCCGCGAGTCTGTAAATCACGAGGGATAGCATAAATAGTTTTGGCATCCAGTAGTGTAACTACCGCCCGCTCTTGCACATTGGTAAACAGCGCGATCTTCTTGCGTTGGCCTTCGTCTAGCTCGACGACAGAGCGACATAACAGAATATCTGGCTGAAGGCCGATGGAGCGCAACTCTTTCACTGAGTGCTGGGTAGGCTTTGTTTTAGTTTCACCTGCGGTGGCGATATAAGGCACCAACGTCAGGTGTATCAAGATGGAGCGGCTGAAACCCATCTCCACTCTTAATTGACGAATCGCTTCCAGAAAAGGCTGTGATTCAATATCACCAACCGTACCGCCAACTTCGATGATAGCCACATCATGACCTTCGCCTCCGGCCAGTATTCGGCGTTTAATCTCATCTGTTACATGAGGAATGACCTGAACAGTACCGCCCAGATAATCACCACGGCGCTCACGGCGCAAAATAGTTTCGTACACCTTGCCGCTGGTAAAGTTATTGCGCTTACTCATTTTTGAAGACAAGAAACGCTCGTAGTGACCAAGATCGAGATCTGTTTCAGCACCATCTTCGGTGACAAAAACCTCACCGTGCTGAAAAGGACTCATCGTACCCGGATCAACGTTCAGGTACGGATCCAGTTTAAGAATAGTCACATTGAGGCCGTGAGCCTCAAGAATTGTGCCCAGTGATGCTGAGGCAATACCCTTCCCAAGAGAAGATACAACACCGCCCGTAACAAAAATATAACGTGTCATCTAGACCCTTCCGAACACTTAAAAACGCAACTTAAAACTTGCCGGATAGCAAATAAGTCATTGAAAAGAAAGGCTATGATTGTTGCCGACAAGGCAAGACTAAGACTGACGCCCATCTCTCTAAAGATGGGGTGTCAGACTACCAGAAAGTGCTTTTTGTCTCAATCAATAAGTGTCTAAATATATAACTGGCATCTATTGCTGACGCTCAAGTTACTAACACCGAGGTTTCTGAAACAAGCGTTACTGAAACTAAATTGACAAAGGATAGCGCCATTGAATGGCAATACCTGACTCACCCTCCGTCACGGAAAAACTATCGCAAACCCATAAATCACCCACAGCCGCTAATTGGCCTTGCAAATAGATAAGCGGCACCCGATTACGAAACCAAGGTTCCAGACCATATTCCTGAAACAACTTTTTTAGGGTGTTGGAGCCATTACGGCCAATAGGCGTACAGCGTTCGCCACCACCACGGAACCGAATCTCGACCATACCCTCTTCTGGCAGTCTCAATCCTCTTCCCTGTTCGGTAGTAATAAGAAGTTCGCTCTTATCGGGCAGCACTATATTCTCACTAGCACTCCACTCCAGAGACACCGGCAGCTGATCTGGTGTATCAACATCCATAGGCAATAAATAGAGCCGCCGATGAAAACGGCGCAACTGTACACCGGCCCAGCTAACTAAAGGATCAGCATCCTGGCGAGCGGGTAATAGCTCATGTAATACAGTATCTACGATGCGGTGACCCGGTTGAGGTAATTGATGCTGGCCTGCCCAGTGCCGTAAAAGATTTCCCTGACGAGAGACATTCAGTGCCATCATCGGCTCCAGTGCAATACTCCAACCAATACGCTCATGTCGCTCATAAACAGCTATCAAATCCTGAGCAGCTAACACCTCCGCCAACTGATCAGACTCACCACAAAGGGCAGCACTATGCGCAACTCTTGTGGGGTAATTGGGCCATCGTTCTGCAATAACCGGCACCACCTTGTTACGCAAAAAATTGCGGTCAAAGGAAATGTCTTTATTACTTTCATCTTCGATCCAGCTTAACCCTTCCGCTCTAGCATATTGCTCCAGCTCGGAACGACTAAATGACAGTAATGGACGCAGTAATTCGCCCTTACCGAGCGACCGGTTCTGGGGCATGCCTGCGAGCCCTTTTGGGCCGCTACCGCGCAATAGTCGGTACAGTACCGTTTCCACCTGATCGTCGGCATGATGGGCTAGTAACATCAAGTCAGAGGGTGTCAATAATGTTTCAAATACAGAATAACGAGCTTCTCGGGCCGCTTGCTCCAAACCTTGACCACTATTCTCAACTGTGACTGTTTCGGTCACCATCGCCACACCCATTTCATCACAGCGAGACTGACAGTGCTGCTGCCAAGCACGGGCATTCTTCGACAGCTGATGATTGATGTGGACTGCCGTGATCGACGTCCCTCCTAGCAATTTCACTAATGCAGAAAGTAGCGCATGCGAATCTAACCCTCCGCTATAGCCGATAAAGCAGTGACCGGCTGCACGTATCTTTGGTACATGGGGGGCAAGGTGATCAGGGGTAAATGACATATTAATCCTGCAACCAATTACTGAAATACAGCGTTATAAGATACGCAATAAATACAGAAATTCATAGCTTTGATCCCAAGCTACCGCCTCCTTCAGACCTAAATAAATGCCTTCCGTCGTTTTCTTTAATTAATGCTGCGCCTTACATTCAGCCACCTCGGAACTAAAAAATCACTCCGTGTCAGCACCCATACCACTTCTTGTTATCTATGCGAAGTAACTGCCTACTTTAAACATACCAACCCGTATTTTAAGAACATAGAGGTTCTTTTGTATTTGTGCAAAATTCGTCAATTCAGTGTCCATACTTAGGAACAGGGAATCAGAGCGGCATGTTTTGGCTGGTTCTTGTAGGTTACCTTTAAAGGACTAGGCGCGACCTCAACTACACTGGTTCTAAAAAGTATTGCAATATAACGTGAGGAACTAATGATCAGGAGGTGCCGGTGTCTGTAGAAACCACTACCACAACGCCGGACTCCTCTTTAAGGACTCAGATGACACCTAGTGCGCTGCAGCAGGCAAACGACACATTCCGTGGCAGTGGCGGTATTAATGCAGAAAACCGGGAACTTGGATTGAAGCCCGCTTTCTATGATATGGAAACAAGCATCCCGTACACGTCCAAATTTGCCAACGGCCTTGAAGCACCTATGCATGTGTTGGACGGTTTACCGAACGAAGTGGTGAAGTCGCTATTAGCCAACGGTAAAGTGGCGGCCGTCAAACAGGGAATTATTTCTGGTTTTGTACAAAACGGGAATTTCTATATACGGGAACGAGCTGCGCTGGCCACAGCACAGCTAATTACTCGTACACAAATGCTGAGCAACTCGCTGCTTGGGAACGTTTTGTACTAGACCAATATCACCCCCACGAATTTAATCCGCCCAGTAGTGGAAGATTCATGGCGCCGCTGTCACCAATTTTAGCTTGTCCCCGAACTACGCCATGCGCCTATTGTTTCTGACAAAGGACAGCTTGAACATTCACACTACCTTCACTCAGATTTGCTGAATGCTGCGCGGCCTATTTTAGAGCGAGCCAAGGAGCACTTGTATCGCTCCGACAGTTTGATCCTTCCAACAGACGTAGGAGGGATGATTCTGGATGTAAAAGCAGACCCACATGTCATCACTAGTGTCGGAAACGTCCATTTAATCGAGGGTGGTGTCTGGAGTGAATAGGTGGCCGGCATCAATGCAATTGGTACGGCACTGTCGGCAGCTGAACCAATACAGCTCTATGGTGCAGAGAATTTCTGTGCCGGGATTAAACACTGGACCTGTTCTGCTGATATTATACGAGACCCTCATGATGGTATGATTTTAGGTGTGGTAGACCTATCTGGTTTAACCGATTCGTATCAAAGCAATACCTTGGATTTTGCCATTATGACTACCAGTTTGATTAAAGCTAATTTAGCCAGTGATTATTTTAAATCGCGCTAGCAGGTCATTGACGTCATCAAGACTATGTTTGATGGTTGGAAAAATGAGGGCCTACTAGCCTTCGATCGGATGGGCGGTTGGTGAAAGCCAGCCAACTTGCACACCGGTGTTTGAGGAACTGGGCGCTGATTTAATACTAAGGCAACAATGCCGCGTTACCGCTCTGGACCTCGATGCGCCAGTTTCATCAAAACATATGCCAGAATGGCTTGACACACCGTTACGTCTTCCTATCAACCTCAAAAACCGCGAGGTGGGGACACTAATTGTCCTGTCTGCTCGTCACTGATAGTTTTCCACTTCAAGCTGAATCATTATTTTCCCACAGACAACCATACTAAATAGCTTGCTTCATAAGCTATTGAGATTTTAGACATCATTATTTAGGGGACAACGTTCTTTAGAAAGACAACGATGCCTCAGAGTAATGACAATCAAGGATTACCGTAGCTCATAAGTCGTTGATAACGATTTTCCAGAAGCTCATTTAATGGGACTTTTTGTAAACTCTCTACTTGAATAATGAGGCGTTCCTTAAGGGTAGTCGCCATGGCTTCAATATCACGGTGTGCACCACCAAGGGGCTCTGGAATGGTTTCATCCACAATACCAAGATCCTGCAGTATCGATGACGTTACGCCCATGGCTTCAGCCGCATCAGGCGCTTTAGCTGAGGTCTTCCAAATAATATTGGCACAGCCTTCAGGCGAAATGACGAAGTAAGTCGAGTACTGGAGCATGTTAAGGTAATCACCTACGCCTATAGCCAGCGCACCTCCTGAACTACCCTCGCCAATCACGGTACAGATCATTGGCGTCCTCAATCGTGACATGACGGCCAAGTTTTTAGCAATGGCTTCACTGATACCCCTCTCCTCCGAATCAATACCAGGATAGGCTCCTGGTGTGTCGATTAGGGTTAATACTGGCATTTTAAAACGTTCTGCCATTTCCATCAGGCGCATCGCTTTTCGGTACCCCTCAGGTTTTGGCATGCCAAAGTTGCGATAAACTTTTTCGTTGACGCCACGTCCCTTTTCTTCACCAATGACCATTACTGGCTTGCCGTCTAAACGGGCAGTCCCACCAACGATGGCCTTGTCATCACCAAAGTGACGATCACCATGCAACTCCTCGAAATCAGTAAAAATTCGGCTGATATAGTCTGTAGCGTAGGGGCGTTGAGGGTGGCGGGCTACCTGTACAATTTGCCAAGCACTCAGGTGTGAATACAGTTTCTCAGTGAGCCTGTGGCTTTTGTGCCTGAGTTTTGCGACTTCATCAGTAATATTGAGTTGGTTGTCGTTACCCACCAGCTGAAGTTCTTCAATCTTGGCTTCAAGCTCTGCAATGGGTTGTTCAAAATCCAGATAATTCAGGTTCATGTCGCCGCGTTGTCCATAGTATTTACAGCCGAATGAGTGAGCTACTCTGCGACCCTCGGTAGGATTTCACTAATTGTACTGACAGTATAGGGTAATTCATAGCCAATGATCCTGTACTAAAACCGAAGATGTACGCTGTCAGTACCAAATAGCTCCCGGAGTTTATGCAACAAATCATCCTCTGGTACGACCAACCACTGCTCTCCCAGCGCTATTTCACCCTCAGCAGAACCGGAGTCATAACTGATACGTATCGGACAATCACCTTGTTGATAAGGGGCTAAAATATTTGCCAATTGCTCAACACCGAAGCCATTGAGGTTTTCCTGATTCGCTTCTATTAAAATACCTTTCAGATAATTTACCCGTGCTTCGAAAAGGCTTTTTACTTGATCAGCCCGCATTTTAAGCCCTCCTGTGTAATCATCCTCCGTAACCTGGCCTTCTAGCACAAGCAGTGCGTCTTTAACAATTTTATCGCGATATTTTTTAAAGGCATCGGCAAAAATGGCCACATCTATACGACCACTACTATCATCCAGTGTGATCACTGCCATGTTGTCTCCACGGCGAGTTTTAATCACCCGTAGATCCACCACAAGACCGGCAGCCATCTGTTTGTTTCTACCAGGTTTCAGATCAACAATGCGGCCGCCAACAAAATGTGCCAATTCTTCTTTATATTCATCTATCGGGTGACCCGTAAGATAAAGTCCGAGCGTCTCTTTTTCACCTCGTAATCTTTCTTTAGCGGTGCTACTTCGAATTCGACGGAAACTTTGGTAACCAATTTCCGGAGCACTCTCCTGTGGCGTCTCACCAAACAAGTCACTCATACCACAGTCCGAGTTACGAGTGAGCTGCTCTGCCATTTTCACCGCTTCTTCCATGGCCGCCAGCATCACAGTTCGGCGGTAACCGATATCGCCTGCCGGGCCAATGTCGTCCAGTGCTCCTGAACGGATCAACGCCTCTAACGCTCGCTTATTAATCTTCTTCCCGTCCACTCTCGAGCAGAAGTCAAATAGGTCTTTGAAGGGGCCTCCGGCTTCCCTGGCAACAATAATCCCCTCTACAGGCCCCTCACCGAGACCTTTAATGGCACCGAGCCCATAAATCACTTCATTCTGCTTGGACACTGTGAAGGAAAACTTTCCTCGATTCACGTCCGGGGGTAAGAGTGGCAAATTGAGAGCATGACACTCATCGATCAACGTCACTATCTTGTCCGTATTCTGCATATCGGCTGAAAGTACCGCCGCCATAAATTCAGCGGGATAATGGGCTTTTAACCAAGCCGTCTGATAGGCCAGTAAAGCATATGCG
This sequence comes from Porticoccus sp., assembly GCA_047635115.1. Lineage (GTDB taxonomy): Bacteria > Pseudomonadota > Gammaproteobacteria > Pseudomonadales > Porticoccaceae > Porticoccus. The sequence continues at coordinate 20,325 of JBLIJA010000004.1, forward strand.
GCTGAGTGAGATTTATTAAAGCCATAGCCAGCAAATTTTTCTACCAAGTCGAAAATTTTGATGGCCAGGTTTGGATCAATGCCCTGTTTTTTTGCACCATCTTCAAAAATAGCACGCTGTTTGGCCATTTCTTCAGGTTTTTTCTTACCCATGGCCCGGCGTAGCATGTCCGCGCCACCCAGTGTATAGCCGGCAAGAACCTGAGCGATTTTCATCACCTGTTCCTGATAGACGATCACCCCATAAGTCGGTTCTAAAACGGGTCTGAGACGCTCATGCTGAAACTTGGCATCCGGGTAGGCAACTTCGGCTCGCCCGTGTTTTCGGTTGATAAAATCGTCTACCATGCCAGATTGAAGCGGGCCGGGCCTAAACAGTGCCACCAGCGCAACGATATCCTCAAAACAACCGGGTTCGACCCGCTTGATCAAATCTTTCATTCCGCGGGATTCAAGCTGAAAAACGGCGGTAGTTTCAGCTCTCTGCATCAGGCCATAGGTTTCAGGGTCATCTAATGAAATAGCGTCGATGGCCAGGGTATCTTCACCCGCACCATGACGCTTCTCATTCACCATTTTTACAGCCCAGTCAATAATGGTGAGTGTACGCAAACCTAGGAAGTCGAACTTGACCAGCCCCACCGACTCGACATCATCTTTATCAAACTGGGTGACAAGCCCCTCACCCATCTCATCACAATACAGGGGAGAGAAATCGGTCAAGACTGTCGGCGCTATGACAACGCCACCCGCATGTTTTCCCACATTGCGTGTAATGCCTTCGAGTCGAAGAGCCATATCCCAGATTTCCTGAGCCTCTTCATCATTGCTTAAAAACTCTTTTAGTACTTCTTCCTGCTCCAGCGCCTTTTCTAGGGTCATCCCGATATCGGGAGGGATCATTTTCGACAATTTGTCGGCCAAGCCATAGGGCTTTCCCTGAACACGAGCCACATCACGAACCACCGCCTTAGCTGCCATGGTGCCAAAGGTAATAATTTGCGACACAGCATCACGGCCATATCGATCTGCAACATAAGCAATCACCCTGTCCCGGTTATCCATGCAAAAATCGATATCGAAATCGGGCATAGAGACCCGTTCTGGGTTTAGGAATCGCTCAAACAGTAAGTCGTATTCCAACGGATCAAGATCAGTAATACCCAGTGAATAGGCCACTAATGAACCCGCACCGGAACCACGTCCCGGCCCCACGGGGATATCGTTTTTCTTGGCCCAACGGATAAAGTCCATCACGATCAGAAAGTAACCTGGGAACCCCATCTGGATAATAATACCCAGTTCAAAACGGAGGCGGTCCAAATAAGTCTGCTGTCGAACCTGATAATCAGTAGCTGATTTATCAAGAATTTTATCGAGGCGGTTAGCTAGTCCATCAAAAGACAGCTTTTCGAAGAAACTATCTGTGGTCATGCCTTCTGGAATGGGATATGCCGGTAGAAAGTGCTCACCGAGCTTGAGATCAATAGTACAGCGACGAGCAATTTCTAGTGTATTCTCCAACGCCTCGGGAATATCACTGAACAACTCAACCATTTCATGAGGTGAACGCAGATATTGCTCATCACTGTAGCGGCGCTCTCGGCGCGGGTCGCCCAGTACTCGGCCCTCGCCAATACAGACCCTTGCTTCATGGGCCTCAAACTCATCAGAGGCAATAAATCGCACATCATTGGTGGCGACTACAGGACAATTGGACTGAGAGGCCAAGGCAATGGCTGCATGATTGAAGTCTTCTTCCTGAGCACGGCCTGTTCTAGTCAACTCAAAATAGACTCGATCAGGGAAGTCCTGTAACCAGCCCTGAAGCAGCTCATTGGCTTGACCAAATTTATTGGATAGCAACGACTGCCCCACATCACCTTCTCGCCCTGTGAGCACAACTAAACCGTCTGAGGCATCACTAATCCACTGTCGCTGTACGAAAGGCTTACCCTGAACTTGCCCTTCCTGATAAGCACGAGAAATTAATTTTGTAAGATTATGATAGCCATCTTGATTCAAAACCAGCAGTGTTACCCAGCTGGAAACCCCGTCTTCAATAGGATTTAACACTTGAAGATCTGCACCACAAATTGGTTTTACACCCGCACTCTGAGCCGCTTTATAAAATTTAACCAAACCAAAAAAATTTGTAACGTCGGTTAACGCAATGGCTGGCATCCCCATTTGAGCAGCCTGCTGAATTAGCGGCTTTATGCGCACAATGCCATCTATCATTGAATATTCACTGTGCAAACGGAGATGAACGAATGGTACTTCCATAAGCTGGGTATTATTCCTATTATTCGGGTGGATTAATATTCAGATAGACTTAGCGAACCGCCAAGGTGTTAGTGGGCCGGCTATAAGACATCATTTTTGCCATTGTCGCCCATTACATGACAGATTTTTGTGAGACAACTACAAGGATACCATCCAAAGTTATATAGCTCCGACTATCCTACTGTATGACCTCTAGTCGTTCCATAACATCGGAAAATGAAGTAACTCGATGTCATTTATTACATCGAAAAGCAAACAGATTAAAGGTAATTGCACGGAGGAGATAATTTAGGATAATGAAGATTAAAGAGACCTCGTGTTCACTCATGTTATTATCAACTATCTGGCAGCTAACATGCTTTTCACCGGCTCGAAAGAATGACGGTGAATAGGGCTTGGGCCCAAGCGCTCAATCGCCTGCATGTGTTGTTTGGTTCCATAGCCCTTATGCGAGGCAAATCCATAGCCCGGGTACTGTTGATCAAACTTGTGCATTTCAGCATCTCGACAAACTTTGGCAATAATCGATGCTGCACTGATCGCTGGCACCTTATCGTCGCCCTTAACAACGGCTTCACCGTTATAACGACAGGGTGGCATGCGATTACCATCCACCGCCACGTACTCAGGTCTACACTCTAGGCCGTCCATTGCCCGTACCATCGCCATCATGGTGGCTTGGAGAATATTGTAGCGGTCAATCTCTGCAACAGAGCTACGGGCTATACACCAAAAAAGTGCCTTCTCCTTAATTTCCACTGCAAGTTGCTGACGCCGCCTATCCGTCAGTTTTTTTGAATCAGCCAAACCTTCAATAACGTTATCGGGATCGAGAATAACCGCAGCTGTCACCACGTCACCCGCAAGAGGCCCACGTCCCACCTCATCCACACCAGCCAGTAGATCACCCTGATAACACAAGACAAAATTCGCTGCCATCACTCAGCCTCAATTAATTGAGCCAGCGCTTTGGCCGCTGCTTTACTTCCGCCGTGCCTGAGAGAATAGTGAAGCTGGGTAAATCGTTTCTCCAGTTCAGCCACTCGATCTGGCTGGAAAAAGAAACCCAGTACAGCCTCACTGAGGTTTTCTACTGTAGCGGCATCTTGTAACAATTCTGGTACTAGCTCCTTACCAGAAAGTAGATTAGGCAATGCAACAAAGGAGACCTTAGCCATTCTGGACACAAGAGCAAAGGTACATTTTCCCATTCGATAGCTTACCACCATTGGCTTTTTCAGTAGCATAGCTTCAAGAGCTGACGTTCCCGAAGACAACAACACCACATCTGCTGCAGCCATTGCCGTAAGGGATTGATCATCCAATAACATGACGGGCAAGTCTGTATAATTTTCAAGAATAACTTCCAACTGCTTTCGTCGTTCCGGGCTGGCAGTAGGAACCACTATCTGCAGTCCTGGCAACTGAGCCTCGCAATATTGACTCGCTTCCAAAAACAACTGACCTAGAGTTGCTACTTCAGAGGCACGACTACCAGGCATAACGGTCAAAACCTTTCTGTCGTCAGAAAGGTTTAACTGTTGTCGGGCAGATAATGTATCGGTCTCTATCGACAGTGTTTCTGCCAATGGATGACCGACACATGTTGCGGGAACATGGTGTTCTCGATAGAAGGCTTCTTCAAAAGGAAACAGTGTCAGCATCAGGTCTACGGCACGAGCAATTTTTTTAACCCGCCCCTGACGCCAGGCCCAAACCGACGGGCTGACATAGTGTGCCGTTGTAATGCCTTTTTTACGGAGCTTTTCTTCCAGGCCCAGATTGAAATCTGGCGAGTCAATACCAACCACTAGATCAAACTTGTTATCCAAGAAATGATGGAATAGTGTACGTCGAATCCTCAGCAACTCGGGCAGGCGCTTCAAGGGCTCCACAAACCCCATGACCGACAAACGATCTAGTGGAAACAGCGTCTCAAACCCTTCTGACCGCATTTTACTGCCGCCAACACCCACAAAAATGGCATCGGGATAATGTAACTTTAATGCCCGAATTAATCCAACACCAAGCTGGTCACCAGAGGCTTCGCCGGCAACCAGACCTATCCTAAGCTGTCGAGACATGGGTTAGCGAATTATGCCGCGAGTGGAAGCTCGAACTGAATCGACGAGAGGAAGTACATCAGGGTAATCTGATGCGAGTTCGTCTAATTTTATCAATGCCTCATCAAGAGAAAGACCCTGGCGATACAAGATCTTGTATGCCAGTTTTATGGCGGCAATGGCTTTTTTATCAAAACCACGCCGTTTCAGACCTTCAGAGTTGATCGTCTTGGGTTCGGCGGGCGACCCAAACGCCATGACATAAGCGGGGACATCCTGAGGCAGAAAAGCTGCGGGACCAATCATGGTATGAGCACCAATGGAAACAAATTGATGGACTAGCGCATAACCTGATAAAATTGACCAATCACCCAAACTCACATGGCCTGCCAGTGAAGCATTGTTGACCAAAACACAGTGGTCACCCACAGAGCAATCGTGCCCAATGTGAACATAGGCCATCATTAGGTTGTCATTGCCGATTGAAGTGAGGCCTCGATCCTGAACAGTGCCGCGATGGATAGTAACGCCCTCACGAATGATGTTGTTATCACCAATGTCTAGACGGGTTGGCTCGCCGTTATATTTTAGATCAGGGGTATCTTCACCGATGGTAGAAAACTGAAAAATCCGGTTATTCTTACCAATTGATGTCGGCCCTTTAACGACCACATGGGAACTGATAACCGTACCGGAACCAATCGTCACATCTGGACCAATAATTGTCCATGGTCCTACCTGTACGCCCTCCTCCAATACTGCCGAAGGATCAACAATTGCGCGTGAATCAATTAGGGACATCGCAATCAATCCGCCTTAAGTGCACAGAGAATAGTGGCTTCACAGGCCAGCTCATCATCTACGGATGCCCGACATTTAAAACGCCATATAGTACGTTTAACTGAGTCAATCTTTGCTTCCAGCATCAGCCTGTCACCTGGAATAACTTGACGTTTAAAGCGCACACCATCTACTCCAGCAAACAGGTAAAGAACATTATCATCTACCACCTTATCTGCGGTAAGAAACCCAAGTATACCTGCTGCTTGAGCCATAGCCTCGATAATCATGACGCCGGGAAAGATAGGAGCATTTGGGAAATGCCCATTGAAAACGTCTTCATTACAGGTAATGTTTTTATATGCAAGAATACGGTCACCCAGCTCCACCTCAACCACGCGATCCACCAATAAAAAAGGGTAACGCTGGGGTAATCTTTTTTTTATCTCAGTAATGTCCATCGGATGGTCTCAAGGTGTAGCCAATTTTAAATAAGGCTAATAGTTATCATCTTTTTCAAGCTTCTTGACCCTACGAACTAGATCGTCCAACTGGTTAAAGCGAACTGCATTTTTTCGCCAGTCATCAGTTTTGCTGAACGCCGTCCCGGAGGAATAAGAGCCCGGCTCAGTCAATGATTTAGTCACAATCGTACCACCCGTGAGATGAACACCATCACAGAGTGTGACATGACCAACAACACCAGATTGGCCAGCAAAAATACAGTTCTTACCTACAACAGTACTACCAGACACCCCTGAACATCCGGCCATGGCCGTATTTTCGCCAACACGCACATTGTGGGCAATCTGAACATGGTTATCGAGAATAACGCCATCCTCAATAATAGTGTCATCCAGCGCACCACGATCAATAGTGGTACAGGCGCCAACTTCGACCCGACTACCAATGACGACACCACCTAACTGATAGATTTTAACCCAACGGCCTTCAGAGTGGGCAAACCCAAAGCCATCTGCACCAATCACAGCACCACTATGAATAGTGACCTTATCACCAATAGTGACGTCATGGTAAATACTCACATTAGCTGAAATTCGACAGTTATCCCCTATTACTGAACTATCACCAATGGTCACACCGGCACCAATCTGACTGTTAGCGCCAATAACGGTATTTTCACCCAGCACAGCCAGAGGCCCGATAGAGGCGCCATCACCTATCTCTGAAGAGACAGCCACTACAGCGGTGGGGTGAATACCTGGCTGAGGATGAGGGCTACTATCAAACAGAGCTGATGCTAACGCATAACCTAAATAGGGATTATCCATCACCAAGCAGTTGCCGGAATAGTCAGCCGCAGCTTCTGCATTCAGTAATACGGCACCAGCCGCTGTTTTAGCAAAGTGTTGGCGATAGGATTGGTTAGTTAAAAAGGCCATCTCACTAGAACCAGCCTCACGAAGCGTATTAAGGCCGGTTATCAAACTGTCGGCATCGCCTCTCAACTCAGCACCAATATGGGCAGCGATATCACTCAGCGAATAACTACAACTCATATATCAACTGGCCTTTCACATTGCTACTTGAAAGTAATTACTTTTTGGAAATAATCACTTATTGAAAATAGTTACTTGGTTTTTTTGTTCAGGCGATCAGTCAACTTGGAGGTCAAATCAAGCTCAGGCGCAACAGTAACTACTGCTTCAGCATTAATCAGTAACACCACACCTTCTTCTTTAATCAGTTCTTGTAATGCTTCGCCCGCTTTCGGGCGTAATTCCTGAGCAATACTCTGCTGTAATGCTTTCTGGTCAGACTGAACTTTTCGAGTAGTTAATTCAAGATCAGCACGAAGAAACTCCATCTTTTTTTGTGCTTCTTGCTTCTTCTCATCTGACCAAGTCATACTTTTGGCATCAACATCTTTTTTCAATGCCTTCATGTCTGCCACGGTGCTTTCGTACTTAGCTTGCATCGCTGTATAGTCGGACTCCGACTCCACCTGTTTCAATCTCGCCTTGGCAACATCAGTACCAAAAAGAGCCTTACTAAAGTCAACCACCGCGATTTTTCCTTCAGCGGCAACTGCGGTTATGGCAAACAAGGTCGCCAAGGTAAACAATACTGTCTTTGTTATACGCACACTAACTCTCCATTGATTAAGTTAATTGTTCTAAAAAGTTTGTCCCATAGAAAACTGGAACACCTCGTCTTCATCCTCGCGACCAGCATTCAGTGGTTTTGCTATACTAAAAGTCAATGGGCCAAAACCACTAATCCAGGTTCCCCCGAAGCCAAAAGAGTAGCGCAGCTCAGCCATATCTGGCTCTGAACAATAGTCATCATCTTTAATGCCACAATCTTTTGCAAAGACATTACCCGCGTCCAAAAATACTACAGCCTGGATACTGCGCTGATCCTTGATAAAGGGTAGAGGGAAGAGTAACTCAGCACTACCTTCCACCAAAACATTGCCACCGAAGGGATCGTACTCGTCGCGGGTATCACCATCGAGGTAGACTCGTCTAGACTGTGGCCCCAAACTACTCTTTTTGAAACCGCGAACTGAGCCAAAACCACCTGCAAAAAAATTCTTGAAAAACGGCATCTCAGTGGTATCGCCATAACTATCGCCATAACCCAAGTCTGTTCGTAGGTGCAAAGTCATAGTCTTCATAAACGGACGATAATACTGAGCAGCAAAGGTAAATTTATAGTATTCCAAGTCGCTGCCGGGCGCCGATACTTCCATACTGACCATCTGTGATGTGCCCCTCGTCGCCAGACGACCGCGGTTAAGAGCAGACCGCCCCCATCTAAAATTCCCTGTTAAAATATCAAACTCGTCACCGTTATCAATAATGAACTTTGAGATTTCAGCTGCAGCATAAGGTCCTAGATCAATCTGCAAATTTTCATAACCAAACCCAAAACCAATGCTCTCTATTTCAGATAGAGGATATGAAAAATTAACCCTCGCGCCATAACTATTCGTTTGGTAGTTTGTGACGTTTCCTTCATCATAATCAACTTTGCGGCCAAATAGCGAAAAGCCCGCGTTGATACCATCCCGGGTAAAATAGGGATCACTGTAGTTAAGTGAGAGGTTAGTCATATAACCACTTCGATTCAGTCCGAGACCCACTGACTTACCAGTACCGAGAAAGTTGTTTTCGGATATATTGGCACCAAGGACAAGGCCGTAGGTCTGAGCAAAACCTATGCTCGCACCAACATTCCCAGAAGGTTGCTCTTCAACGCTGTAAAATACATCAACCTGGTCATCGGTACCAGGTACTTGCTGGGTTTGAGCTTCAACTTCTTTAAAGTAACCCGTACGCTGCAAACGAACTTTAGAAAGCTCCATTTTTGACGTTGACGCAGAAGCGCCTTCCATCTGCCGCATTTCACGGCGTAACACTTCATCCATTGTCTTGGTGTTGCCTCGAAACTCAATGCGCCTGACATAGGCTCGCATGCCAGGATCAACAAACAACGTTACCTTGGCCGTCTTATCCTCTTCGTTAATTTCGGGGACACCTTTTACTTCAGCAAAGGTATAGCCTTCATTACCCAGACGCTGCCTGATTATTTCTGTGGTATTCAACATCAATACCTGCGAAAAAGTTTGTCCTTTATTCAGCACCAAAAGGCTCCTGATTTCATCTTCAGAAATCACAAGGTCACCCGCTAATTCAACTCGCCCAACCGTATAGACATCACCTTCTGTGATATTAATGGTGACAAACACGCCCGCTCGATCTGGACTAATCGACACTTGAGTCGAATCAATCGAAAATTTGAGATAGCCTCTATCTAGATACCAGGACTCCAGGCTCTCTAGGTCGCCGGATAATTTCTCACGCGAATATTTATCGTCATTCATAAAAGGCGACAACAGCCCCGTGGTCTTTAGCTCAAGCAGGGCTACCAAATCACCTTCTTCAAAATCATTGGCACCGACAATATTGATATGCTTGATCGCAGCGACATCACCTTCGTCGACATAGATATTGACAGCCACACGGTTACGCGGGAGTTCAACCACATCAGATTCAATTGCCGCACCATAGCGACCCTGACCCACATACTGCCGCTCTAATTCTATTGAGATACCATCCAAAATGGCTTGACGAAAAATCTGTCCCTCAGCTAAACCATTCTCACGAAGGGATTTAAGCAACTCTTCCGTAGGAAGTGCTGTATTACCCTGAATAGTGATTTCTGCAATGGCGGGCCGCTCTATCACAGCAATAATGAGAATACCGCCATCACGAGCTATATAAATATCATTAAAATAACCAGTACGAAAGAGTGCGCGCGTAGCCCTGCGGACCGTGTCACCGTCAATCAAATCACCAACACTTAGCGGTATAGACGAAAACACCGTACCCGACGATACCCGTTGCAGACCATCGATCCTGATATCTTCGACTTGAAATACTTCCGCTCGAATAGTGACGGCAAACAGTGTCAGACATAACAACAGATAAAAGTGTTTCATTGAAGACCAGTTTTCTCTTAGTTTTTGTTTATTATCTTGGCTATAACCGCATCAAGTCATTGTATAAGGCCAGCATCATCAACCCAACGACCAAAAACATCCCCACCCGAAATCCAATCATTTGGACTTTTTCGGAAACAGGGGCACCTTTCACGATCTCAATGAGGTAATACATCAAATGGCCACCATCTAGTACTGGTATAGGCAACAGATTTAAAACCCCCAGACTGATACTCAGAAATGCCAAAAATCCTAGGTAAGCCGATAGACCATACTGAGCCGAGGCGCCCGCCACTTTAGCAATGGTAATGGGTCCACTCAAGTGTTTTGCAGAAATCAATCCTATCATCATCTTTTTGACGGAATCCAGGATCAATACAGAGGTATCCCAAGTCTGCTGAAAGGCCTGATTTAACGCCTCCAACGGACCGTAGTCCATCTTGCGAATCATACCCTCTGGCCACTCTGGAATCTTGACACTCATCCCCACCTGACCAACAACAGTGCCATCCTCTACAACCACCTTCTTGGGCACGATTATCGTAACAAAAGTTTGTTCACCCCGAGCGACTTCAATCTCAATTGGTTGGTCTGGCCGAGCACGAACATACGTCACCCACGCCGACCAATCTTCCATAACCACGCTGTCAGCAGATAACACCCGATCATTAGTCATCAGACCTGCTTTGCTAGCAGGGTCACCGGCAACGACACCGTCAGCAACTGGCAGTAGCTTTGGAGAATAGGGCACCAATCCAATGCTGCTGATAGGCTCTGGCTCTTCCTCCGCCATCAACCAGTCCTGCAGTTGCCCCTCATACTCATACTGTGCTGATTCGCCTGGTATATTGGCACTGAAATACACCGGACCGGTTTCTCCTATACGTCGAATCAGTTGACCACTCAGGGCTTGCCATGTGGGGGTTAGCTTGCCGTCAACTGCTACAATTTCTTGGCCTGGCTGAAGCCCGGCCTTCTCCGCTACAGAGCCCGGCACTAAAGACCCAACAACAGGCATTACTCCGGTCACGCCCAAAGAATAAACAACCCAATAAAGAATAACTGCCAGCAGAAAATTGGCCAAGGGGCCTGCCGCTACTACGGCCATACGCTGATACACAGACTTTCGGTTAAAGGCATATGGCAAGTCACTCTCAGCGACGTCACTTTCACGCTCATCGACCATTTTTACGTAACCGCCCAGCGGCAATACCGAAACCACAAACTCAGTACCCAACTTGTCTTTCCAGCGGAGTAGTGGTTTACCAAACCCCACAGAGAAACGAATAACCTTGATACCACAGCGACGGGCCACCCAGAAATGACCAAACTCGTGAAATGACACAAGAATACCCAGAGCAAGCAATGTGTAAAAAATCGTCTGTAATAATTCCATTAAAAAATCCTAGTGCGCACGCTGAATTACATCTACCGCATACTGTCGGGCCAATTGATCGATCGATTGGACAGCCTCAAGCGTATCGGGTTCAGTGGCAACTGTTCCAGCCAACACAACCGCCACAACTTCAGCAATCCGTGTGAACGAGATATCGCCATTCAGAAAAGCTTCCACCGCCATCTCATTAGCTGCATTAAGCACCGCAGGTGCGCTCCCCCCCAGACGAGCGGCCTCCATCGCCAACACCAAACAGGGGAAGCGCTCCAAGTCTGGCGCCTCAAAATCTAGTCTTGCAACAGCGATAATATCGAGGCGGGAAACACCTGAGTCAACCCGTTCGGGCCAAGCCATAGCATGGGCAATCGGTGTACGCATATCTGGATTACTCAATTGAGCAAGTACTGAGCCGTCCACATACTCGACCATGGAATGAATTACACTCTGAGGATGTATCACTATCTCTATCTGGCTAGGGTTTAAATCGAACAACCAGCAGGCCTCAATGAGCTCAAGCCCTTTGTTCATCATGGTGGCCGAGTCCACTGAGATTTTTCGACCCATATCCCAGTTTGGATGAGCGCAGGCTTGTTCTGGCGAAATAGCATCCAGGGCATCCAAAGGTGTAGTCCTGAATGGTCCACCTGACGCCGTCAACAAAACCTTCTGCACGCCAGCACTATTACTAGGACTGTAACCCGACGGCAGGCACTGAAAAATCGCATTGTGCTCACTATCAATTGGTAAAAGTATAGCTCCCGTATCTCTCACCGCATCCATGAACAACCTGCCTGCCATCACCAGAGATTCTTTGTTCGCCAGCAGAACCTTCTTTCCAGCTCTGGCAGCCTCTAAGGTTGGCAGTAATCCAGCCGCCCCGACGATCGAGGCCATCACCGTATCCACCTCAGGCGCAGAGGCTATATAACATAATCCCTCTACTCCATATAAAACCTCGGTCTCGGGACTACCAGGGCTCAACAGTTGTTGTAATTGTTGAGCCCTAGATTGATCGGTCACTACCGCATAGCGAGGCTTATACGTCAGACATTGCTCTGCAAGCTCTACCACTCGGGAGTGACCACTGAGAGCATAGATTTGAAATCGATCTGGATGGCGTGCCACCACATCCAAGGTACTAACACCAATGGAGCCTGTAGCACCAAGTATCGTTAATTTCTGCATAGGCTCAGAACTGAATACCGCTATTGATAAAGATCAACGTGAACACAGGCAACGCTGCCGTCAAGCTGTCTACTCGATCAAGCACTCCCCCGTGACCCGGCAGGATGTTACCGCTATCCTTAACGCCTCTATGACGCTTAACCATACTCTCTAACAAGTCACCTAACACTGAAGCAAGTACCGTTGTCATAATCATCAGTGTCAGCAGCAACCATTTGCCTGGTTCCAGTTTAAAAACCACGCCAAGAACAATCACGACAATGATGCTGATAACAACAGCACCTAGCAGCCCTTCCCACGTCTTTTTTGGACTGACACTAGGTGCCATCTTGTGCTTACCAAACCGGCGCCCGGAGAAATAGGCGCCGATATCGGCCAGAGCCACAATCGACACAACCAGTAAAATAAGCAGCTCTCCATGGGAGGCATGAATCAGAAGCACCATCGCCGACCATGTGGGTACTAGTACAAGAAAACCCATCACACTTCGGCCCCATCGACTCCCCCATAATACAACACTGCTGGGGTATCCTTGAACCCAGAGCAAAGCAATTGCCCACCAGGGTACAATTGTCATCAACAAGCTATGCCCCACTTCCAGATGCAAAACTCCTGTCCGAGACAATCCCAACAAATACGTTACTGATACGAGCAAAAGAGCCACCACCGCCGTATATAGTAGCCTCCATGGCGCACCAGAAATACCCGATAAATCCGACCACTCCCAAGCCGCATAAATAACAATGGCGGCCGCTGCCAATGAAAGTGAATAGGCGTCAAGATTGAACAATGCCAAAAGAAAAACCACTGCAACAACAATCGCAGTGATAACACGCTGTTTAAGCATTTTCTTTCTCCGCACTGATTATCTCCGAATCTCTCGTTCCAAAGCGCCGCTGACGGCCCTGATACTCTCTAATCGCGACATCAAAAGCAGCTCCATCAAAATCAGGCCAATAACAATCGGCAAAGTAGAATTCCGTATAGGCCATCTGCCATAGCAAAAAATTACTGACTCTCTGCTCCCCAGCCGTGCGGATGCAAAGATCAGGAGGTGGGAGATCGGGCAGACTCACTTTCTGATGCATCAGCTCTTCGGTAATATCCTCTGGCCTCAAACGGCCGCTCTGCACCTGACGCGAGAGCTCACGGGCAGCTTCAGTAATATCCCACCGCCCACCATAGTCAAGAGCAAGAACCAACGTCCTCTCGCCTTTATCTGTGGCAGCTTCAGTATCCGCGATCAGTTTTTTTAACCGGACACTAAAATGGTCCCTTCGGCCAATCACACGGAGTCTAACGCCTCTCTTCTTAAGTTGTTTTACTTCTTTTTTCAGGTAGCTGGTCAACAATGACATCAATGCCCTGGTTTCCATCTCTGGCCGCTTCCAATTTTCACTACTAAAGGCAAACAATGTGAGCACTTCAATATCATGTTTCTGACAGGTATCCAGGATATCCCTGACACGCTCCGAACCAGCCTCGTGACCGGCAGCACCAGATAACCCTCTCTGCGTGGCCCAGCGGTTATTGCCATCCATGATGATCGCAACGTGACGCAAAGGATGAGTTTGAGATGGCCTAATTAGTGATGTACTCATTGTGAAGATAACCGTCCCAAGAGGGCAAATTAGATTTCCATAAGGCCGACTTCTTTTATCGAAAGAGCCTTGTCAGCCTGCTGAATATACTTATCAGTAATTTTCTGGATGTCATCCTGAGCGCGGCGCTCTTCATCCTCAGTGATGTCCTTTTCTTTTTGTAAATCTTTGATGTCCGACAGCACATCTCGGCGGATGTTACGAACAGACACCCGGGCAGATTCAGCCTCTGAGCGCGCTTTCTTAATAAAACCTTTGCGCGTCTCTTCAGTCAACTGAGGCATGGGAATGCGTATTAGCTCTCCAGAAGTGGCCGGATTGAGTCCCAAGTCCGACTTTAGAATGGCTTTCTCCACCGCTGGCACCAGGCTTTTCTCCCAGACGGAGACAGACAGAGTGCGTGCATCCAGTACGGAAACATTACCCACTTGACTCAGCGGCGTATCAACACCGTAATAAGACACCATCAAACCATCTAGCAAGCTGGGGTGTGCCCGACCAGTCCTAATTTTATTAAACGCATTTCCTAATGCATCAATGCTCCTAGTCATCCGCACTTCAGCATCTTGCTTTAGCTCATTAATCATTGCGACTCTCCTCAATCAATGTTCCTTCTTCGCCACCGACTACAATATTCAACAATGCGCCTTGTTTCGACATGCGGAACACTCGCAACGGCATCTCTTGCTCGCGACAAAGACAAATTGCAGTTAAATCCATCACCCCGAGCTTTCTCTCCAGAGCCTCATCATAAGTCAGGCGAGAATACATGGTAGCGTTAGGGTCTTTCATGGGATCGGAAGAATACACACCATCCACCTTCGTCGCTTTTAACACAATCTCAGCGCCGACTTCAATACCGCGCAAACAGGCCGCTGAATCTGTAGTAAAAAAAGGATTGCCCGTTCCTGCTGCAAAAATCACCACGTCTCCACTATCGAGGTAGCGCATAGCGGTGCGGCGATCGTAATGCTCAACGACACCGCTCATGGGAATCGCTGACATAACCCGCGCAGAAATATTGTTGCGATCCAGAGCATCACGCATAGCAAGTCCGTTCATCATGGTTGCCAACATGCCCATATGATCACCAGTGACTCGTTCCATCCCTACGGCATGAAGTGCCGCACCACGGAACAGATTTCCTCCACCGATGACCAACCCTACCTGGACACCAATACCTACCAGCTGTCCGATTTCAAGCGCCATACGGTCAAGAACTTTGGGATCGATGCCAAATCCGTCTGACCCCATTAATTCTTCACCGCTCAGCTTGAGCAGAATACGCTTGTACTTTTTATCTCTGGTAGCAGGCATATCCTTTTTCTCCAAGGTGATCGGTTATTTCAACATATATAATAACGGGGCCAAGGCCCCGTCTTCAATTCAGCTAGCAGCACCAACTTGGGCTGCCACTTCCGCAGCAAAATCCACCTCTTCTTTCTCAATCCCCTCACCCACCTCAAAACGAGTGAAAGACTGGATTTCGGCACCAGCATCCTTGACTAGTTTGCCCACTTTGGTATCAGGATCTTTAACGAAAGGCTGATTAATCAAGCTTGACTCAGACAAGAACTTATTAATCCGACCAGCAATCATCTTCTCGATAATTTCTTCAGGCTTGCCGCTTTCTCGAGCCTGGATAACAAAGATCTCCTTTTCTTTAGCCACAATTTCTTCCGGCATATCTTCAGGCTTCACGACCTGCGGATTTACCGCAGCCACATGCATAGCAACATCTTTCGCCACTCCAGCACCAGCACCACTCAGAGCAACCAATACGCTAATGCGGTTATTACTGTGGACATAAGTGCCTACAACAGGGGCCTCTATTAAAGTGACTCGACGGACGCTGACATTCTCGCCCATCTTCTGAACCAATGCTTGCCGGGCCTCTTCTACGCCAGCAGCCAACGCCGCTGAGTCAGTTTGTTTTTCAGCAAATGCCTTTTCCAGAACGTCATTAACAAATGTCAAGAAACCTTCATCGCGGGCCGCGAAATCAGTCTCACTATTAACTTCAACCATCACGCCGTAGCTATTGTCGTCAGCTACTTTAGCGGCAACAACACCTTCAGCTGCGATACGACCAGCCTTCTTTGCCGCCTTCATACCACTAGATTTTCGCAGGTCGTCAATCGCTTTATCAATATCACCACCGGCCTCAACCAGTGCCTTCTTACATTCCATCATTCCAAGGCTTGTGCGCTCACGCAGCTCCTTTACCATAGATGCAATAATCGCTGCCATCTGTCGACTCCTCTTAGCCTTACTTTATAAATTGGTAAAAAGGGGGCGAGGCCCCCTTTTATACTACAGTCGTACTCGCAAAAAAATTTCTGGAGCTTATTCGGCAGCAATTCCTGCTTCAGGCTTTCCGCCTTCCTCAGCTGTCGCCTCAACAGTAGCAGCAGTCACCTCAACAAATTCATCCTTGCTGGTGACATTATTTGCTTCCGCGCGCCCTTCCAAAAGCGAATCAGCGATAGCCGTAGTAAACAATTTGATAGCACGAATGGCGTCATCGTTACCTGGAATAACATAATCAACACCATCAGGATCACTGTTAGTATCCACAATACCGATGACGGGAATACCCAACTTGTTGGCTTCGAGAATGGCGATACGCTCATGATCCACATCGACCACGAATAGAATATCTGGCAGACCGCCCATATCCTTAATACCACCGATGGATTTTTCAAGCTTCTCC
>JBLIJA010000005.1:0-31172 GCA_047635115.1 Porticoccus sp.
CTGGCTAGGCCCTACGCAAAAGCAGCGTTTCAGTACGCTGCTGATGCAAGCGATCTACAAGGCTGGTCTGACAGTCTTGGAGTTGTAGCGGTCGTAGCGCAGCATGATGCAGTAGTAAAGCTGCTGAGTTCACCGAGCTATACAGCAACTCAGAAGGCAGAAAAAACCGTAGCGGTTTGTGGTGATGCTTTAAATGACAGCGCTCGCCGTTTTGTGCAGGTTTTGGCAGAGAATCGGCGCTTACAGCTATTGCCACAGATTTGTCAACAGTTTGAAGTGTTGAAGGCTAACCGCGAAAAAACCGTAGAGGTTAGCGTGGTAACAGCCAGTAAAATTAGCACAGAGCAGCAAGACAAGCTGGCCAGTGCGCTGAGTAAGAAACTTGAGCGTGAGGTCAACATGCAGGTGTCGACAGATGACAGCCTGATTGGTGGTGTAGTGGTTCGCGCAGGAGATACCGTTATTGACGGCTCCATTCGTGGGCACTTGGCCAAACTAGCCGAAGTATTAAATTCTTAGGATTGAGGACCAGAGCACATGCAGCAACTGAATCCATCCGAAATCAGTGAAATCATCAAGCAGCGAATTGATAGTCTTGATGTTTCGTCTGAAGCGCAAAACGAAGGCACGATCGTATCTGTGTCAGACGGTATCATTCGTATACACGGCCTAGCCGATGTGATGTACGGTGAAATGATCGAGTTTGATGGCGGTATCTACGGTATGGCCCTTAACTTGGAACGTGACTCCGTTGGTGCGGTAATTCTTGGTGATTACCAGTCCCTGGCTGAAGGCCAGAAAGCACGCTGCACCGGTCGCATCCTTGAAGTACCAGTAGGCCCAGAGCTGGAAGGTCGAGTAGTTAACGCTTTGGGCGAGCCCATTGACGGTAAGGGCCCGATAAATGCCAAGCTAACCGATGCAATTGAAAAAGTTGCTCCTGGTGTAATTGCTCGTCAATCAGTTGATCAGCCGGTACAAATTGGTTTGAAGGCAATTGATGCCATGGTGCCAATTGGTCGTGGTCAACGCGAGTTGATCATTGGTGACCGCCAGATTGGTAAAACAGCCGTTGCTGTGGATGCCATCATTAACCAGAAGAATTCTGGTATTAAGTGTGTCTATGTGGGAATTGGTCAGAAAGCATCTTCTATTGCTGCGGTTGTACGCAAGCTAGAAGAGCATGGTGCAATGGAGCACACTATTGTTGTTGCGGCAACAGCCTCTGATCCAGCAGCCATGCAGTTCTTAGCCCCCTTTGGCGGCTGCACCATGGGCGAGTACTACCGGGATCGCGGTCAAGATGCCCTGATTATTTATGATGATCTGACTAAGCAGGCTTGGGCTTATCGTCAAATTTCATTGTTGTTGCGTCGTCCTCCAGGCCGTGAAGCTTATCCTGGTGATGTGTTCTATTTACACTCCCGCTTGTTGGAACGAGCAGCGCGTGTAAACGCAAATTATGTTGAAAACTTCACAAATGGTGAAGTGAAAGGCCAAACGGGTTCTCTGACAGCTCTGCCTGTTATTGAAACTCAGGCCGGTGATGTATCTGCATTCGTACCAACCAACGTGATCTCCATTACCGATGGTCAGATCTTCTTGGAAACGGACATGTTTAACGCTGGTATTCGTCCCGCGATGAACGCCGGTGTTTCCGTATCCCGGGTTGGTGGCGCGGCACAAACCAAGATTATTAAAAAGCTGTCCGGTGGTATTCGTACCGCATTGGCGCAGTACCGCGAGCTGGCGGCATTCTCTCAGTTTGCATCTGATCTTGACGATGCCACTAAGGCCCAGTTGGACCATGGCGAGCGCGTTACAGAATTGATGAAGCAGAAGCAATACGCACCACAAAGTATAGCAGAAATGGGTTTGATGCTTTACGCCGCAGATAACGGTTATCTCAACGACGTTGCCGTGAATAAAATTGGTGATTTTGAAGCAGCCCTGCTCTCTTATATGAAAGCTGAGCACGGAGACTTGATAAATCAGGTGAACCAGAGCGGCGATTGGAACAATGACGTCGAAGCCAGCTACAAGGCGGCGCTAGACAAGTTTGTTGGCACTCAAACCTGGTAATTTCTGATGGGGGCAGATAGTAATCTGCTCCTCGTTTAAAGGCATAAATTATGGCTGTCGGAAAAGAAGTCAAAACCAAAATTATCAGCATCAAGAGCACTCAAAAAATTACAAGTGCTATGGAGATGGTTGCTGCGAGCAAGATGCGTCGTGCACAGGAACGTCGTCAACTCGGCAAGCCCTATGCTGACCGCATTCGGGCTGTAGTTGGTCAGATTGCCAATGCGGTTAGTGAGTATAAGCACCAATACATGGAACAGCGCGAGATCGTGCGTGTTGGATACATTATTGTTTCTACGGATCGAGGTTTGTGCGGCGGGTTAAATACCAACCTGTTTAAGAAAACTATCAAATCCATGAAAACCTGGTCTGATCAAGAAGTTGAGATAGACCTTTGTACTGTAGGCAACAAAGGCGCTGCGTTTTTCGGTAGCTTTGGTGGCAATATTGTCGCCACAGTGAAAGATATTGGCGATAACCCTTCGGCTAGTGATCTTATTGGTGGTGTGAAGGTCATGTTGGACGCTTACGCTGAAGGTAAAATTGATCGACTTTACGTGGTGGCAAACGAATTTGTGAACACCATGACTCAGAAGCCGGTTGTTGAGCAGCTATTGCCGCTCCAGCCTACTGAGGATGACAAGCTTCGGCACCATTGGGATTATCTTTATGAGCCCGATGCCAAGGAGCTGCTGGACGGACTCCTTGTTCGTTATATCGAATCTCAGGTATACCAAGGTGTAGTGGAGAACAAAGCCTGTGAACAGGCGGCGCGCATGATCGCAATGAAGAGCGCCACTGATAATGCAGGTGATCTGATCAACGAATTGCAATTGCTCTATAACAAGGCTCGTCAGGCAGCCATTACTCAAGAGTTGTCTGAGATTGTTAGTGGGGCAGCGGCAGTTTAACCAAAGATTTTTAAGGTTTAGTTTAAGAGGAACCGGACAATGAGTAGCGGACGTATCGTTCAAATTATCGGCGCTGTTATCGACGTGGAATTCTCGCGCGATCAAGTGCCTAACGTGTATGACGCACTAATGGTTGAAGCGAAAGGTTTAACCCTTGAAGTTCAGCAGCAGCTGGGTGACGGTGTTGTGCGCACCATTGCTATGGGTTCTTCTGAAGGTATTAGCCGCGGACTCAGCGTTAGCAACAGCAACGCGCCAATTTCTGTTCCTGTTGGTATAGAAACCCTGGGCCGGATCATGGATGTGCTGGGCAACCCTATTGATGAAAAGGGTCCTATTGGTGAGAAGGAGCGTGCAGCTATTCACCGTAAGCCCCCAGCCTATGACGAGCTGGCGGCCTCCAACGAATTGTTGGAAACCGGCATCAAGGTAATTGACCTGGTATGCCCCTTTGCCAAAGGCGGCAAAGTTGGTCTGTTCGGTGGTGCAGGTGTAGGCAAGACCGTCAACATGATGGAGCTGATCAACAACATTGCTACTGAGCACGCAGGTTTGTCAGTGTTTGCGGGTGTTGGTGAACGTACTCGTGAAGGTAACGATTTCTACTTTGAAATGCAGGAATCTGGCGTTGTTAACGTTGAAACCCCAAGCGAGTCAAAAGTTGCCATGGTATATGGTCAGATGAATGAGCCACCCGGAAACAGACTCCGTGTTGCTTTGACCGGTCTGACTATGGCTGAAAAATTTCGTGATGAAGGAAAAGACGTCCTGTTGTTCGTGGACAACATCTATCGTTACACCTTGGCGGGTACTGAAGTGTCTGCTCTGTTGGGTCGTATGCCCTCTGCGGTAGGTTATCAGCCTACTCTTGCAGAAGAAATGGGCGTACTTCAAGAGCGTATTACCTCTACTAAGACGGGATCGATTACATCTGTGCAGGCGGTATATGTACCTGCGGATGATTTGACGGATCCATCTCCTGCAACCACCTTTGCTCATTTGGACTCAACCGTTGTACTGAGTCGTGATATTGCCTCTAAAGGTATTTACCCAGCTGTAGATCCACTGGATTCAACATCTCGTCAGATGGACCCACTGATTGTTGGTCAGGAGCACTATGACGTGGCTCGCGGTGTGCAAACTGTATTGCAGCGCTTTAAAGAACTAAAAGATATTATTGCCATTCTAGGTATGGATGAACTATCTGAAGAAGATAAGCAAGTGGTAGCTCGCGCCCGTAAGATTGAGCGCTTCTTGTCACAGCCTTTCCACGTTGCAGAAATCTTTACTGGTTCACCAGGCAAATACGTTTCACTGAAACAAACTATTGCCGGTTTCCAGGGAATCCTTAATGGCGATTATGATCACCTGCCAGAGCAGGCGTTCTATATGGTTGGCACCATTGACGAAGCTGTTGAAAAAGCTGAAAAGCTTAAGTAGACGCAAAAAAGGCGTTAAGATATGGCTATGACTGTCCATTGTGACATTGTAAGTGCCGAACAATCCTTGTTTTCGGGGTTGGTTGAGCTGGTAGTGGCTACGGGTTCACAGGGTGAATTGGGTATAACGTTTGGCCATGCACCGTTGCTTACCGACCTGAAGCCGGGACCGGTTCGCATCATAAAACAGGATGGTGAAGAGGAAATTTATTACCTCTCAGGCGGGTACCTTGAGGTACAGCCAAATATTATTTCTATCCTGTCTGACACGGCCTTGCGTGCGGATGATATTGATGAAGCCGCAGCACTGGAAGCTAAGAAGCAAGCTGAACATGAGCTGTCTAATCAGAGTGGTGAGTTTGACTACTCCCGAGCAGCTTCTCAGTTGGCTGTAGCAGCAGCACAGCTCCGTGCGATCGACCAGTTGCGGAAGAAATTGGGTGGCAAGCACTAACTGCACGAGTAACTGATTAAAAGGGGTGGCTTTGGCCGCCTTTTTTTGTGGCTTTTATTTTATGGTAGGGCAGTAATAATCTTCGGTGGGGCAAGTCGTGGCAATCAGCTATGGTTCCTGATTAAATACCCAAAAACCTAGGAATAGATATGGCAACAGATATCGTGATTCTTGCTGCAGGGAAAGGCACAAGGATGAAATCTAATCTTCCCAAGGTACTGCATTGTCTTGCTGGGCGCCCTCTATTGCAGCATGTGGTCGATGCAGCAAGAACCGTTGATGATGCAAGTATCCTGGTAGTTACAGGCCACGGAGCTGAGCAAGTACGATTGAGCGTACGTGGCGATGATCTCAGATATATCGAGCAAACAGCTCAGCTTGGCACCGCCCACGCTGTTTTACAGGCCGCCCCGCTATTATACTCAAATGGCACCACCCTCATTCTCTATGGGGACGTTCCGTTGATTAGTGCAGAGACCATTGCACGGATGCTCCATAAAGTGAGGGATCGTAGCATGTCACTGCTCACGGTTATGTTGGCCGATCCCACTGGTTATGGCCGTATAGTAAGAGACGAGAACGGCCTAGTAGAGGCGATTGTTGAGCAGAAGGATGCCTCTGAAGCGCATTTACAAATATCTGAAGTAAATACTGGTGTATTAGCGCTTCCTAGCAAATGTCTGCAGGAGTGGCTGCCTCAAATTGGCAATGAGAACGCACAGGGAGAGTATTATCTGACAGATATTGTTTCGATTGCGCGTAGCGCAGGTTTCCGGGTTGAGACATTACATCCTCAATCTACAGAAGAAGTTGAGGGTGTTAATAACCGGTTACAACTCAACAAGCTTGAGCGTTATTACCAGCGACGGCTGGTTGCAAAGCTCATGGCAGAAGGTAATACCCTAGCGGATTCAGCTAGGGTAGATGTACGTGGTACCCTCGAAACGGGTACAGACAATTTTATTGATATTAATGCTATTTTTGAGGGAGACGTGGTTCTCGGGAGCAATATAAAAATAGGCCCGAACTGTTTGATTATAAATAGCGCCATTGGTGACGCTGTTGAGATAAAGGCCAACAGTGTTATCGAAGAAAGCCAAATAGGAAAAAATGCGGTGATTGGCCCTTTTGCGCGATTGCGTTCCGGTACGGTGTTGGCAGATGAGGTGAAGGTGGGGAATTTTGTTGAGACCAAAAAAGTTAATGTGGGTAAAGGCAGCAAAATTAATCACCTAAGCTATGTGGGAGATGCAGAAATAGGCGTAAATGTAAATGTGGGTGCGGGTACTATTACCTGCAATTACGATGGCGTGAATAAACACAAAACGACCATCGGTGATAATGCCTTTATTGGCTCTAACACCGCACTGGTTGCGCCGGTTACGGTTGGCAACAATGCCACAGTTGGTGCGGGCTCTACCATTAACAATGATGTGCCTGATAATGAACTTGGACTGACACGCGCAACACAGAGAATTATCTCAGACTGGAAGCGACCCTCAAAAAAAGGCTGATACTTTCAAGTAACTGAAAAAATACGCAAAAAAATCTATCGGAAAAAGCTATGTGCGGAATTGTTGGTGCTGCGGCGCAGCGAAATGTCACCGGTGTTTTAATTGAGGGCCTGAATCGGCTTGAATACCGTGGCTACGACTCTGCGGGCCTAGCTGTCTTGGATGGAGCGGGCGTACTTCAAGTACGCAAAAATGCAGGTAAGGTGGTCGGACTCATTGAAAAGCTGGCGAGTACACAAACTGGTGGAACGTTGGGTATCTCCCATACTCGCTGGGCTACCCATGGCATACCCAATGAAGCTAATGCCCACCCACATATCTCCGATGATGTGGCAGTGGTCCATAATGGGATAATTGAAAATCACAATGAATTACGTGCCGAGCTAACGGGCCTCGGTTACGATTTTGTATCGGATACCGATACGGAAGTCGTCGCACACCTGATTCATCACATCCTGAAAACAGCTAGCTCACTGAAAGATGCGGTACAAAAGACCGTATCTCAATTGGATGGCGCCTATGCCCTTGGTATTATTTGTGCCCGAGAGCCTGAAGTGCTGATTGGAACTCGTAGTGGCAGCCCGCTCGTCGTGGGCGTTGGTATCGAAGAAAACTTTATTGCTTCGGACCAAATGGCGTTACGCCAAGTAACGGATCGGTTTATTTTTCTGAAGGAAGGTGACTTGGTAGAGCTCAGAAACGGAAAATATACCATTTTTGATCACAGTGGCTCCGATACAACGCGGGAAGTTGTCACCCTCTCTGGCGGTGAAGATGCGACAGATAAAGGCGGTTATCGCCATTACATGATGAAAGAGATTTTTGAGCAGTCGAGGGTGCTTGAAAATACCTTACAAGGACGGATTAGCGATAAAAATGTGTTGCCTGAAGCATTTGGTGCAGAGGCAAGTAAGGTCTTCCCCCAAGTCAAAGCCGTACATATTGTGGCCTGCGGTACGAGCTATCACGCAGGTTTAGTCGCCCGATACTGGCTTGAGGAATGGGCGGAAATTCCTTGCCAAGTGGAGGTGGCCAGCGAATATCGCTATCGCAAAGTGGTGGTGCCTGAAAATACGTTGTTTGTCACCATATCCCAGTCTGGAGAAACGGCGGATACTCTTGCGGCGCTCCAGTCAGCAAAAAAAGCCGGTTACCTTGCAAGCCTGGTTATCTGTAATGTGGCCAATAGCTCATTGGTTCGAGAATCTGATTTTACATTAATGACTTACGCTGGCCCTGAAATAGGTGTTGCGTCGACCAAGGCCTTTACTACTCAGCTAGTGGCGTTACAGTTACTTTGCATAGGCCTCGGCCGGAGCCATGGCCTAGATGAGAAAAAGGAGCGGGAGCTGGTGGCAGCTCTGCATCAATTACCCGAATTGTGTAGACAAACATTATCGCTGAATTCTGAAATTGAAAGAATTTTCGAGTGCTTTGCTGATAAACACCATGCGTTATTCTTAGGTCGTGGTGTGCAGTACCCAGTGGCTCTTGAAGGTGCATTGAAGCTCAAGGAAATTTCCTATATTCATGCAGAAGCCTATCCATCGGGTGAACTAAAGCATGGTCCTTTAGCGCTGGTTGACAGTGACATGCCTGTAGTTGCCGTAGCTCCCAACAATGAATTGCTTGAAAAATTGAAATCGAATCTTCACGAGGTTAAAGCTCGCGGTGGGCAGTTGTTTGTTTTTGCGGACAAAGATGCCGGATTTGAAAATGAGCCTGGTGTAACCGTGATGAATATTCCCCACGTGCCGGAGAGCCTTGAAGCGATTATATACACTATTCCACTGCAGTTGCTCTCTTACCATGTGGCAGTGCTTAAGGGCACCGATGTGGATCAGCCTCGCAATTTAGCTAAGTCGGTAACGGTGGAGTAGTTCCAACTGGTGAAATAACATCATCAGAATACGACTGTTTAGACCCAATTGGTGAAATACCAAAATACTCCAACTACCTCTGTTTCAAGATTTCCATACGCACTAATCGTCTTGGAATGTTCCAAGAAAAATACACACCCCAACAGGATGAACTCCACGACCCCTTAATAGAATTACGGCACAGGTTCGAGCGGTTATAAATCAATGTTTGGGAAAAAATCGAATAAAAAATTAGGAAAAATATGACAACTAAAAAAATAATATTAAATGTAGCAAAAAATAAACATTTGCACATTTTTCTGGGTTTAATGACAGTATATGCCGGAATTTCTGAGGTCTGGGAGACTATTTCTGACGATTTTCTATCGGCACATATTAGAGTCGGTCATGGAGTCGTTTTTGTTGGTATTTTGCATCTTCTTCGTTCATTTAGTGAGTTCGTAGAATCGGCAGATCATCTAGAAGAAGGGATAGACTAGTGCAAAGATGACAAGACCTTTCGTCTGGGTGCGAAGGGATACGTCGTCAAACGGTCTAAGGGTAAAGGTGCATCAGGTTTCGTTGCTCAGAAGATTATCTGAGTAGACCGCACCGAGCTAACGGACATCCATAACTGACCCATACAGACCTCTCAGGCACCATGCTGAGGGGTCTTTTGCGTTGGGGTCGAGAAGGGCCAGGGAAACATGCTTGGGTGTTGCATCGATTGGGTCTAAGTCTGCGAAATAAAAACCTACGCACCAAGTGCCCGATATACGGATGCTATGCCAATCCCCATCTCTTTTGCTATTGCTGGCGCACCTTTGCCACTATCACGCAGTTCCTTGACCTTCACGACATCCACAGAGGGTTTGCGACCCTTATAGACACCCTTTGCCTTTGCGATGCCTTCCATCTGTCGTTCTTTGCGAAGGTTTGTCTCAAACTCACCAAAGACCCCCACCATTAGTCATTTTAACGCCCTAAAAAAGCAATAAAGAGTAGACATCTATTCGCTCAACGGCAAACAGCCAGAACAGATTGGTTGCAGATAAGGCAGTATAAACTTTTAGAGATTATAGGGTTTTCAGAGGAGATCGTAATGCTTCCAAGCCGTGCTGGAGCTCCAATAAGTGTTCCTGAAGTTGACCTCCCTTGTACTTGGCAACACCAATGGCCAGGACATCAATTACCACCAAGTGGGCAATGCGGGAAGACAGGGGTGTGTAAATCTGGATGTCTTCCTTGGCATCAATGGTGAGAGGGATAGTTGCCGCCTCCGCCACTGGGGTTCCCGAGGGAGCGATGCCAATCACCAGAGCACCCCGACTCTTCACGCGTTCAACAGCATTAATCAGAGTGGTAGTACGCCCGGATTGAGAGATGGCAATAACCACATCACCGGGAGCCATAGAGGTTGCTGACATATTCTGTAAGTGGGGGTCTGCATACGCTGCTGCCGATACCTGTAGTCGAAAAAACTTGTGCTGGGCATCAAAGGCCACAGCCGCCGATGCACCGAAGCCAAAAAACTCTACCCGGTTGGCGGCACAAATGGCCTGGACAGCGTGATCGAGCATGTCTAAGTCAAGTGAATCCCTGACTTTCAGTAGGGTATCGACGGTTGCGTCAAACACCTTAAATGTGTATTCAGACACAGAGTCTGTATCGGTGACGGCAATTTGGCCGTAACTGGGACTCGAAGCCAACTGTTGAGCCAGTGCCAATTTAAAATCCTGAAAACCATCACAGCCGACAGCACGACAGAATCGAACCACCGTGGGTTCACTTACCTCTGCGGACTCGGCCAAATCGACTATTCTCATCCGGATAACTTTGGTGAGGTTGGCCAGAATAAATTCCGCCACTTTGCGCTCAGACTTACGCATGTTGTGCAGATTATTGCTGATGGCGAGTGTGAGTTCTGCCGGCTTCATGGCTGGTATCCTTTTGTGAAGCCCCTATTGTAAATAATTTACAAAAAAATGGAATTCTTGTAGTTTGAAAAAGACTGAAAATGACCGAATAAACCGGTACGACCACCCTAATATGATGCCGGTTCTGCTAGAATTCTGCTCCATGGATGTGACAGCAATTCTCGGCCCTCTCAACCCCGCTCAGCGTGAAGCTGTATCGAATACCGACAGCCATTTGTTGGTACTTGCCGGTGCAGGTAGTGGTAAAACCCGCGTATTGGTTCATCGAATCGCCTGGTTAATTCAAGTTAAACAACTCTCGCCCTACGGCGTTCTGGCCGTCACCTTTACCAACAAAGCCGCTAAAGAAATGCGCAGTCGCCTAGACGATATGCTCGGGTATTCGTCCAAAGGTATGTGGGTGGGCACCTTCCATGGTCTCGCACACCGCTTGTTAAAAATGCATTGGCAAGATGCGGGTTTACCAAAGAATTTCCAGATACTGGACAGTGATGATCAGCTGCGATTGGTTAAGCGTGTGTATCAAGCATTAGGTATAGATGACAGTCGTTGGCCCTATCGGCAGGCGCAGTCATTCATCAATAGCCAGAAAGACGAAGGCCTTCGCTCCCAGCATTTACAGCCCGCCCAAGACCCCTACCAGCGGACCATGTTGCAAATCTATTCAAGCTATGAAGAAGCCTGTGAGCGTGGAGGTATGGTTGATTTTGGTGAGCTGCTGTTGCGTGCCCATGAGCTATGGCTAAAAAAACCCGAGGTGCTGGCTCATTATCAGCAGCGTTTCGGCCAAATTCTAGTGGATGAATTCCAAGATACCAACGCCATTCAATATGCCTGGTTGAGAGTGTTGGCAGGTCAACATATTCGTATAACCGCCGTAGGAGATGACGACCAATCTATCTATGGTTGGCGCGGGGCCAAAGTCGAAAACATTCTTAATTTTAGCCGGGATTATCCAAATACCGCGACGGTGAGGCTGGAACAAAACTACCGCTCTACCAAAAATATTCTTGCCGCGGCCAATGCCGTTATTTCTCGAAATACCGACAGGTTGGGTAAAAATCTTTGGACTGAAGATGTTGAGGGTGAGCTGATTGCACTCTATTCAGCATTTAATGAACATGATGAAGCGCGCTTTATTGCCGATCGTTTAAATGATTGGGTAAAGGATGGAAATTTGCGTAGTGAATCCGCGATTCTTTATCGATCAAATGCCCAGTCGCGAGTCTTAGAAGAGGCACTACTGCGTTCCCAGATACCTTATCGAATCTATGGCGGTCAAAAGTTCTATGAGCGACAGGAGATTCGTAATGCTCTAGCCTACTTGCGATTAATGATTAATCGCAACGATGACGCTGCATTTGAGCGGGTGGTGAACACACCAACGCGGGGCATTGGTGATAAAACCATACAAATTTTGCGGAAGTTTGCTCGAGATGAAGGCATGTCGATGTGGAGTGCGGTGGAAAAGGCTTTTGCCACCGGCGAATTATCAGGCCGAGCCAGCTCTGCGGTGCAAGGCTTCATCTCTTTGATTAACCAGCAAGATGAAGATAGTAAAAATTTACCCCTACACGAGCAGGTTGATCATACCATTGAAGGCAGTGGTTTGATCGATTTTTATTGTCGTGAAAAGGGTGATCGTGGACAGTCACGGGTCGAGAATTTGCAAGAACTGGTCGTTGCCTCTCGGAGTTTTGAACCTGAAGATAAAGACCTGCCCGCCCTGCCCCAATTCCTCGATCAGGCCGCACTTGATGCGGGGGACCGCCAGGCCGATGTGGGAGATGATGCGGTTCAGTTAATGACACTGCACTCCGCCAAGGGGTTGGAGTTTCCGTTGGTATTTTTGGCGGGAATGGAAGAAAACCTGTTTCCCCATAGGATGTCAGCGGAAGAACCTGGCCGACTTGAAGAAGAACGCAGGCTGGCCTATGTGGGTATAACCCGCGCCATGCAAAAACTGTATCTTACCTTTGCTGAGTCTCGTCAGCAGTACGGCACAGAAAGCTACAACAGCGTATCTCGTTTTGTGCGTGATATTCCTACAGAATATATTGAAGAGGTGCGTCTGAGAGCGCAGATTACCCGAGCCACCAGTTATGCTAAAAAAGCATCGACAGGCTTTAGTGATCAAGGCACAGATACTGGTTTGGCCCTAGGCCAACGGGTTCAGCATCAGGTCTTTGGTGAAGGTGTCATCTTAAATTTTGAAGGCAACGGCCCCAACGCTCGGATCCAGGTCAATTTTGATACTGCCGGCAGCAAGTGGTTGGTGCAGTCCTACGCTAAACTAAGTCCCTGTGCAGGTTAACAGGGGTTCTTGAGCGAGTAATAACTCGGCAGTGGTGAACAAGAAGAGGAACACCATGAAAAAACAATTTCTGAATTTGAAGATATTAGTTGCCATGACATTGTTTGCTGCATTAACGGGATGTGGCGCGGATAGTGGGAATGGTGCTGTCGCAGAATCAGCATCAGGGCAGCAGGCAGCACTCAAAAAAATATATAAGTGGAAAATGGTCACTACGTGGCCAAAAAACTTCCCTGGTCTGGGCATGGCGGCTGAAAACTTCTCCACTATGGTAGACAAAATGAGCGGAGGGAGATTAGAGGTTAAGGTGTATGGTGCAGGCCAATTAGTTCCAGCGATGGAGACCTTTGATGCTGTCTCCCAAGGCACTGCAGAAATGGGTCACAGTGCTGCTTATTATTGGAAGGGAAAAACGCGCACCTCAGTATTTTTTACTAGCGTACCTTTTGGCCTCAATGCTCAGGAAATGAATGGTTGGTTGCATCACGGTGGAGGCATGGCGCTTTGGAAAGAGCTCTACGAGCCCTTTAACCTGGTGCCATTGGCAGCTGGGAATACCGGCGTACAAATGGCGGGTTGGTTTAATAAAGAAATCAATTCACTGGCGGATCTCGATGGCCTGAAAATGCGCATACCTGGCATTGGCGGTGAGGTGATGAGCCGTGTGGGTGTAGAAGCTGTGAGTATGCCTGGTGGCGAACTTTATACTTCAATGCAAACGGGTGTTATTGATGCCACCGAATGGGTTGGCCCCTACAATGATTTGGCTTTTGGTTTTCACCAAGTGGCTAAATATTATTATTATCCCGGCTGGCACGAGCCTGGTCCCACTCTTGAGCTAATCGTGAATAAACAGGCTTTCAGCTCTCTGCCCGAAGACCTACAAGCCATTATCGAAGGTGCGGCAAGAGCGGTTAATCAAGATATGCTGGACGACTATACTGCCCACAACAACTCGGCACTTGATGAACTCATCAACACTCATGGTGTTGATGTACGACCGCTACCAGATGAAGTGCTGACAGAATTAAACCGCATGACCCAAAAGGTACTGGAAGAGATTGCCGCTGAAGACCCAGGATTTAAAAAGGTCTATGACTCACAAAAAGCCTTTAAAAAGCAGGCTATCAAATACCACAAAATTTCTGAGCAGGCTTACTATCGAGCTCGTGAGCTGAAGTAGGATAGCTGCTTAAAAAGAGTATGACGATTAAAATTACCAGTTATAAATTCCTGTTGTCAGTTGCTAGACGGCAACCAGAACCACAATGACTTCTGTTTGTTTTTTTAAGGCATAGCTACCCAGCGATTATGAGGGTGATGAAGCAATACAGTTTCAGTCTGGGCAGGGAGAGAGTTACGATCAATCATGTGTGTGGACAAAATACTTGAAGAGCTAGGCAGTTTTTCTGACGTGGTAGAGGAATCGGAGAGCATAGAAAAAGTTCGGCTGCCTGTATTAGTAGCAGGGATTGCTGTTAGGGATGGGGTTGTTCCCGGTTCAGATGAGGCAGAGCGGCCGCTAAAAATGATGATACATACCGTAGAAAATGGTGGTGATGTCACGAAATATATTGCGTTTTATAGAGAAAGAACGCCTGTAGAGTTTGGCTAGTTAGTGGGGCCCAATAAGATTGGAAGCATTCTGGGCTTGAGATAAAAAAAGAGGTTGAATTTTTTAGCAGAGATCCAGTTCGTTGTGGATCAGCACCACGCACTGGGAAGCAAATAGCATTTTTGGCCCTAGACTGATTTTCTCAGCTCCCAGACGTTTCAAGCTGTTGAAGCTCTTCTTTGGCATCTGAATATGGTCGGTTAGTAAAAAGCAGGGGTTGTTCTCAAATGCTTGTTCACGAATAGGCGTACCTTTTTTGTCCATTACAAATAGCTTATGGTCTTCTGCCAGCCCTTGTACTAGCTTTTCAAAGCTGATGGTGCGGACGGTAATACCAGCCTCTACGGCACGCTCGTCCTCTTTTGTCATGCCCTGGGAGGCATCCAATGCCTTGGCTATCTTACCCAGCAGTGCCTGTTCGTGAAAACCGCCGATATCACGCATTTCGCTTGCGATAAAACTAATGGTGCGGGAAAAATCCTGAGTGCTTTCCAGCACCAAATGAACAACCACATCATCACGGTGAGATTGAGCCACAAAGATGGCGTTCATTAGGCTGTGAGCCAAAATTTCGGTGTGAGCTTCTTGACCAACAGATGCTAATAAACGTTGACTGTCGGTGGGTGCGGATCTGGCTCGTAATACAAAGGTGCGCATGGGGAAATACTCTTCAGCGTTGATCTAGTTTCATCAAGAAGACGGTAATTTCTCGCTCAGTTTGTTTGTCACCCTGTAAAACGGATTGTTCCAAGCCAGCTGCCAGTGTCCTTTTGGCCCGCTCATTCAAACCTAATTTAATTTGTGCTCGCCTCAGTAGCTTGTAGGCCGAAGAATAACTGTTATCCCGTTCGATACATTTTTCCAGGTGTGTAATAGCTTGTTGGTAGTCTTTTTCATTGAAATAGGCGCTGCCCAAGCCAAATCTTAGCATGGCTGAATCATTACCGTTGGCTAACATGGTTTCCAGATTATCGGTGAGAGACATAAGGGCGCGCATAAGTGCTGTGACTGGTTACCTGCGCCAGAACATGGGAGTAAACAATACCAATAGAGTAAAGATTTCCAGTCGCCCCAAAATCATACCACTACAAAGTACCCATTTGGCAAAGCCATTGATATCACCATAGTGAGAGGCTACTTGCCCCAATCCTGGGCCGAGATTGTTCAGTGCGGCAGCGGTCGCTGACCAGGCCGTAACATAGTCCAGTCCTGAGGCCAGCAGTAATAGTACCATCAAGTAGTAAACGGCTAGGTATACACCGAAAAAGGCCCAAATAGCATCGGTAATATGGTCAGGTACATGCCGATTACGAATTTTTATCGGGAAAATTGCACTGGGGTGAATCAATCGGTAAATTTCTCGTACCACTTGTTTGGCGAGAATGAGCATCCGACCCACTTTAATGCCGCCTCCGGTGGACCCCGCACAGGCACCGAAGAAGGAAAAGAATATTAGTAGGAACGGCAGAAAGCTGGGCCAACTACTAAAATTATCAGTGGAAAATCCAGTAGTGGTCATGATAGAAACCAACTGAAATACGCCGTGGTAGATGCTGTCTTCTTTGTTGTAGGTACCACTGAAATAAAGGTAGAGGCTGACCAAAAAGCAACCAGCTAACAGCATGATCAAATACATTTTGGCTTCGGGATTACGTAGGTAATGAGATACCGATTTTCGAATCCATCCATAGTAATGTAATCCGAAACTGATGCCAGAAACGATCATAAAGAAAATACAGATGCTAATTATGGCAGGGTTATTATCGAAGTAGCCCATGCTGGCATCGTGGGTGGAAAACCCCCCGATTGCGACCGTAGAAAAGCTGTGAGCCAATGCATCAAAGAGCGTCATTCCTGCCAGCCAGTAGGCAACCATGCAGGTAACGGTGAGGGTAACGTAAATTAGAAATAGCGCTTTGGCTGTTTCCGTAATTCGCGGAGTGAGCTTGCTGTCTTTAACCGGGCCCGGTGTTTCAGCACGATACAGCTGCATACCGCCCACGCCCAGCATCGGCATCACCGCTACCGCAATAACTACAATACCGATACCGCCTAGCCATTGAAGTTGCTGCCGATAATAAAGAATAGATTTGGGCAGAAGATCAAGCCCGGTAATCACTGTAGCTCCAGTGGTAGTGAGGCCAGACATGGACTCAAATACTGCATCGGTAAACGACAGATTGAGTGAATCAACTAGGACAAAAGGTAAAGATCCGACCAGCCCAAGCTCTAGCCAAAACATGACAGTAATCAAAAACCCATCACGCGTTCTCAGATCAGCTTGATTTCGACTATAGGGTAGCCACATCAGCATGCCGATGGAAAAGGTAATCGCAAAGGATAGGAAAAAAGCTTGATGAGTCTGTTCTTCATAGATACTGGCGACCAAAATGGGCGGTAGCAGCGTCAGGCTGAAAATCATTAACAGCATACCGAGAACTTTTGAGATAACGCTTAAGTGCATGATCTATAAGTCGCCGTTAGAAGAAGGTGAATCCGACAGAAAAGAGTTTTTCAACTTCTCGGGTACGTTTTTTATCCACCACAAACACAATGGCGTGATCGTTATTTCTAACTACCGTATCATGGTGGGCAATAATGACCTCGCCATCACGTACGAGTGCAGCAAGTGTGACTCCGGGCGGCGATTTAATATCCTCGATGGCGCGACCAACCACCTTTGAGGTCTTGTAGTCACCATGAACGATGATTTCCATGGCTTCGGCGGCACCCCTGCGCAAGGAGTGGGCGCTGACGGTATCGTTACGGCGAACATGCCCTAGCAGGATGCTGGTCGTCGCTTGCTGGGGTGATATCGCAATATCAATGTCACCACCCTGCATCAGGTTAGCGTAGACCGGGTTGTTGATAAGTGTCATTACTTTGCTGGCCCCCAGTCGTTTGGCTAACAGGGATGCCATGATGTTCACCTCGTCATCATTAGTCAGGGCTAAAAATACATCCGTTTTATCGATGTTTTCTTCCAGCAATAAATCCTGATCCGTCGCTGAACCTTGGAGTACTACCGTGCTGTTGAGGCGCTCTGAAATGTATTCACAGCGTTTTTGGGAAAATTCAATAATCTTGAGGTTGTATCGGTCTTCTAGTGCTTTGGCTAGGCGGTATCCGATACTGCCAGCCCCTGCGATAATTAACCGACGGTAGGGGCTTTCTAGCCTCCCCAGTTCGCTCATGACTTTGCGGATATTTTTCTTGGCGGCAATAAAGAACACTTCATCGTCTTCTTCGATTACCGTATCGCCTTCTGGCACAATGGGCCGGTCACGTCGGAAAATAGCGGCTACCCTTGCATCCACTTTAGGCATATGTTCGCGCAATAAGCGTAGCTCTTGGCCGAGAAGAGGCCCGCCTTTTACTACCCGAACGGCGACCAACTGCACCAATCCGTCGGCAAAATCCAATACTTGTAGGGCTCCAGGTTGCTCAACGAGGCGACGGATATAGTCAGTAACGACCTGCTCTGGTGTGATCAGAAAATCTACAGGAAAGTTGCTGTCATTAAATAGACGATCGCGATTATTTTTAGAGGTATAGCTGCGATGTCTAACCCGACCAATCTTGGTGGGGGTTCGAAACAGGGTATGTGCAACCTGACAGGCGCACATATTAATTTCATCACTATTGGTGACAGCCACCAACATGTCGGCGTCTTCGATGCCAGCACGAATAAGAACATCCGGGTGGGAACCCATGCCCTGAACGGTGCGGATATCGAAGCGATCCTGAAGTTCTCGCAGGCGTCGTTCATCCAAATCCACCACAGAAATATCATTGGCTTCACCGGCAAGGTGCTCAGCAAGGGTGCCGCCAACTTGACCAGCACCAATAATTACAATTTTCATAACGGACAATCCCGTTGATTGAATTCAGGTTAATTGCCGTAAACACTGAACGGCGAGATCCGGCCTCTAATCGGTTGCTATCTTCCTCAGCAGGGCATAGTAAAAGCCATCGTGGCTGCCAACCTGGGGTAATAACTGACGCCCCACCGGGGTTTCGATTCCCGCTTTAATAGCAACCTTCTCCACAGAAGCATTTTTGGTAGATCGAATAAATTCCAGTATTACCTGATCATTTTCCTGTGGAAGGGAAGAACAAGTGGCATAGAGAAAAATCCCACCCTCCACTAGCAATGGCCACAGCGTCTTCAGTAGCGTGAGTTGTAATTTTGCTAGCTTAGCAATATCTGCGGGCTTACGCAGTAGTTTCACATCGGGATGGCGGCGGATAACACCGGTAGCCGAACAAGGTGCGTCTAGCAGAATACGATCAAAGGATTTGTTGTCCCACCAGATTTTTGTGTCAGCGGCATCAGCGGCCAAAAGTTGTGCTTGTAAACCGAGTCGTTGAAGGTTTTCTTCAACCCGCTCTAACCGTTTTGGTGAGATGTCTAAAGCAACCACGTCGCCCGTATTATCGAGAAGCTCCAGAATATGGCAAGTCTTGCCACCAGGTGCACAGCAGGCATCTAGCACGTGCTGCCCCGGCTCCAAAGCCAATAACTGAGCAGAGAGCTGAGCTGCTTCATCTTGCACACTGAGATCGCCCTCAGCAAACCCTGGTAATGTTAATACGTCCTGTGGGCTTTGGAGGGTGATGCCGTCATAGCTAAAGGGTGTGGCCGAGGCGTCTATTCCTGATTCTCTGAGGTGTTCGAGATACGCTTCTCGGCTAAGATGACGACGGTTTACTCTCAGGGTCATGGGCGGTTGCGTGTTATTAGCCAGAATAATGTTGTCCACATGTCGGGGCCAAGCCTCCTGCCAAACGGACAGTAGCCAGTTAGGGTGGGCTGTATTGAATTCTGGGTTATCTTTCAGCGTGACGTCGAGCGCAGTTCGTTCACGAAGAAAGCGGCGTAGAACGGCGTTAATCAGCCCTTTTGCCCACAATTTTTTGAGCGCCTTACACGCAACAACCGCTTCATTGACGGCCGCGTGCGAGGGGACGCGGGTTTCTAATAGTTGGTAGAGGGAGCAAGCCAGTATCGCCTCTAGGTCACGATCCTTGGATTTGAACGGCTTGGCTAGCAGTAAGTTTAGATAGGCTGTGAGGCGTGGGTAATAACGCAGCGTGCCATAACAGAGCTGTTGGAGCAGGCCTCGGTCTCGCTCATCCACTTTGGAGGCATACTTTGGCAACAGTGTGCTTAGGGACCCCTCATCATGCAATATAGCAGCAATAATATGGGCGGCAGCAACACGAACATTCACTGGCCTATATCCTTCTGGCCCATGGTTTGTTGACCAAGGACTGTGCCGGGGGCGAACAGTTCAGCGCGTGACTTGAGCAGTTCTGCAACGGGAAGTCGCTTTTTTCCGGGTAATTGAAGCTCAGTAATTAATAGACCACCTTTGCCAGTATGGACTCGAAGACCTTCATTGTTTGACTCACAGATAGAGCCGGGACTCATTGCCTTGCAGCCGGTAGTTCTCTTAGCCTGCCAAATACGAACGCGTTCATCCCTATGTTCACCGCTCTCTTCTCTTTCAAGGGTGGTATAGGTCACGGGGAATGGATTAAATGCGCGAACTTTTCGAGCGATAGTTTCTGCAGGTTGGCTCCAGTCGATCAGGCCTTCTTCCTTGCTTATTTTAGGGGCGTAGTTGCTGAGATCGTTATCTTGTTTTTCGGCGACGGCGGTGCCTTCCTCCAGTTCAAAGAGTGTTTTGAGCACTGCTGGAGGGCCAATCGATACCAGCCTGTCGTGAAGGGTGCCGCCGGTATCTTGCTCAGTAATGGGGCAGCGAGCTTTAAGCAGCATATCGCCGGTATCCAGCCCCACATCCATTTGCATAATGGTGACGCCGGTTTCGCTGTCACCAGCCTCGATTGATCGTTGTATAGGTGCAGCGCCACGCCAACGCGGCAACAGCGAAGCATGTACATTGATACAACCTAGTTGGGGGGTTTCCAAAATAGCCTTCGGTAATAGTAGGCCATAGGCTACAACCACCATAATATCGGCATTCAGAGCACTAAGAATTTTTTGTTGTTCGGCATTTTTCAGGCTAACGGGTTGATAGACAGGTAAGTCGTTAGCTTTTGCGAGTGCTTTGACTGGGCTTGGGTTGAGTTTTTTCCCGCGCCCGGCCGGGCGATCTGGCTGGGTGTAAACGGCAATGATCTGGTGGCGACCATCATCCAGCAAAGCTTGCAGATGATGAACCGCGAATTCCGGGGTGCCGGCAAATACTATGCGCAATGTGGTATTCCTTTTAAGCAGGTTCGTCCTGGCGGCGGTGAAGTTTCTCTAGTTTTTTCTTGATACGATCTCGTTTGAAAGTGGAAAGGTAGTCTACAAATAATTTTCCATCCAAGTGGTCAATTTCATGCTGGATACAAACTGCCATCAAATCTTCCGGTTCTAGTTCAAAGGGTATCCCTTCTCTATCCAATGCGTTGAGGCGAATATGTGTTGCGCGCTCTAAGGTTTCATAAAAACCAGGAACAGATAAACAGCCTTCCTGATTGGGGCATGTGTCGCCATCCAGCACTTCAATTTCAGGATTGATCAGGACGATGGGCTCGGACGCATCCTCCGATAAGTCCATAACCACAACGCGCAAATGTACATTCACCTGGGAGGCTGCGAGCCCAATTCCCGGAGCGTGGTACATGGTTTCAAGCATGTCATCCACTAGAGCGCGAATGCGGTCATCTACTTTAGCAACAGGTTTTGCTACTGTGCGTAGGCGGGGATCAGGAAATTCAAGTATATTTAGTATTGGCATTTGTTTGTGACGTGTTTCTAGCAATCTGTTGTAAACCACTGCTAACAGAGGGCTTATGAAGAGGTTTTAGACAATAATACCTTGGTGTGGGAAGTATACACTCAATCGGGATGCAGCATAAAGGATGGCCGAAAAATGAAAAAAACATTCTAGGGAATAGTAGCCGCGTGCACCTTCGCCATTATCGTGATCGCGGCAGGAGCCCTCTTTAATGATGGTGTTCCTGATAAATACACGGTTAAAAAGAGTGAGACCCTCTGGGATATTTCTGAGTTTTATTTGAGGGCCCCTGGCTTTGGCCAGAAGTCTGGTATGTGAATCCGCAAATTCGCAACCCACACCTAATGTGTCCTGGCGATGATTTTTCGGGATTTTGAAAAAATGAGCTACGGTCTGGTGCTCAGCGCTAATCGCCATCTTGCCGTTAATGATGCTCCAAATAACCCCTGACCTATAGGGGTTGAAAACGCCGACAAATGTCGGCTTTTTTATGGATGGACAGCTTTAAGGAGAGCAGGGAATAATATCGGGAACAAGGAGACCCTCGCGGCATTGATGCTGTACCTTAAAAAAGGCTTATCACCTGAGGATATAGCGAAACTTTACCAACCCATAGGCTCTCTGGATGCGGTGTTCTCGACTAATTCAGATCAATGGCCCGAGGCTTTATCAAAGAAAGCTAAGCCTTAAGGGCTTGTTGCGAGAGAGGGAGGCTCTCGAAGCTGAAGAGGAGGCGACCCTGCGGCGGTGTGATGCTAACGAGGCCCATTGCCTGAGTATTGTGGACCCGCTATGTACACCCGTATTCAAAGAAACTGCAACGCCACCTGCGGTGTTATTTGTCCGGGACGATGTTGGGCTGCTTGCTTTACCACAAGTGGTTACCGTTGGTAGCCGCAATGCAAGGACCTCAGGCCTTAATGTGGCCTCAGAATTTTTCAGAATACTCGCTAGCAGTGGTTTTGTTATTAACAGTGGCGTGGTGCGTGGTATTGATGGTGCGGCTCACACCGGTGCACTAACAACAGGAAAAACGATGGCAGTACCGGGCACCGGGTTAGATGTCATCTATCCACGACCACATCCTGAGTTATATCAGCAGATCATTGATAGTAGCGGTGTGATTGCCAGCGAGCTTCTCCCTGGTACGCCACCGTTGAAAGCCAACTCCCCTCGGCGCAATCGTGTCATTAGCGGCGGCCTCAGTCTTGGCACGATGGTGATTGAGGAGGCCCTTAGAAGCGGTTCCTTGGTCACAGCACGATATGCTATGGAGTAGGGGCGAGAGGTGTTTGCTGTTTCTGGTTCTATACATAATGTCCTGAGTAAGGGCGGGCACTCTTTGCTGAAGCAAGGCGCGACATTAGTGGAGTTAGCTCAGGATATCGTAGAACAGCTGGGTGGTATGTTGGCCTATGTGGAAATGGAGTCTAGTTATCAGGTGGCCATTAGTGATAAAAATGGGTTGCTCCTCAATGCAATGGGGTTTGATCCAGTAGACATTGATACACTGGTATCGTGGACGGGCTTGCCCATTGCCGCGCCTAAGCCGCCAGTTCATGCTGCTAGAATTTGAAGGCGAAATTGAACGCAGCGGCGGGCGATATCAGCGATCGACGTAAATATGGCCAAACACTAATTGCCAAATATGGACTATTCAGGTAGCGTAACCGGTTTTTCTGGGGGTATTAAAATGACGGGGAAACCCTTTGTCGCAATTCTGATGGGTTCTGATTCTGACCTTCCAGTCATGGAAGCAAGTTTCGAGATTCTCAAGCAGTTTGAGGTACCTTTCGAAGTGAAGGTGCTGTCGGCCCACCGTACGCCTGAGGCAACGCACAGCTATGTACGAGATGCTGACGATCGAGGCTGTTCGGCGTTTATTTGTGCAGCAGGCATGGCGGCCCATCTGGCCGGCGCCGTTGCTGCTAATACTCTCAGGCCGGTCATTGGCGTACCGATAAACTCTTCTCTGGATGGTCTCGATGCGTTGCTATCTACGGTTCAAATGCCCGGCGGTATTCCTGTGGCTACAGTGGCAATCGGCAAGGCTGGTGCTAAGAATGCGGCCTATCTTGCGACGCAAATTCTGGGTGTGTCCGATCCCGAATTACATCAAAGGCTACTTGATGAGCGTGCGGATAACGCCCGTATCATTCTTGAAAAAGACACCGCTCTCCAAGAGAAGCTGGATAACGGTTGAACATAAACTGTTATGAGTATGTTGCACTATAACTCACTCTATATTACCCAAGCCGTTGCTGTTTTGAATAGCAACGGTGTCGTGGCTTATCCCACAGAAGCTGTCTGGGGTTTAGGTTGTGACCCATTTTGTAGGACAGCAGTTGAGAAAATACTGGCCATGAAGCGCCGCGATCGTGGAATGGGCCTAATTCTCATAGCCGCCTCTATTCACCAACTGCAGCCATTTTTGGTGGGCTTGCCGCCGGTATTCCGTGATCAATTGGAAGCCAGCTGGCCTGGCCCACAGACTTGGTTGGTGCCCAATAATGGCGTTGCACCAGAGTGGATAACCGGTGGGTGTGATACATTGGCACTGCGAGTGACGGATCATCCAGTGGCAAGCGCCTTATGTCGGATATTTGGTGGGCCGCTAGTATCAACGTCAGCAAACCCACACGGGTTGCCACCGGCAAAAAACTTATTAAAAGTGAACATGTACTTTCGTACAAAGTTCGACTATCTAGTACCGGGCAAACTGGGAAAGATCAAAAACCCAACACCGATCAAAAATCTGAAAAGTGGGGAAGTTCTCCGTTCTAGTTAGTCTTTAGCGAAAGAGAGCTTGCTGCGGAGTGGTAGAGCAGCGCCAACTCTGATGGAATGAAGTTGTTCATACTGGATTATTGCATCAGACTTCCTGCTCTCTATTTCTCTTCTTGGCAATGTGCGGGTCTCAAAGCCCATTTAATAGGTGTTAACGCATGACAGATAAAGCTGCGGTTAAAACGTACTTGCTGGATTTACAGGATCGCATTTGTGGTGCTCTGCAAGCAGAGGATGCGCAGGCAACGTTCATAGAAGACAGCTGGATTAGAGAAGAAGGCGGTGGTGGTCGCAGTAGAGTGATTACAGATGGCGTCGTATTCGAAAAAGGCGGCGTCAATTTTTCCCATGTGCATGGCACGCAGTTGCCTCCTTCTGCGACGACTGCTCGACCAGACTTAGCCGGACGTTCCTTTGAGGCGATGGGCGTATCTCTAGTGATGCATCCAGCAAACCCCTATGTTCCAACCTCTCATGCCAATGTTCGATTTTTTATTGCAGAAAAACCGGGCGAAGAGCCCGTGTGGTGGTTTGGCGGTGGTTATGATCTGACGCCCTATTACGGCAATCTTGAGGATTGTCAGCACTGGCATCAGACGGCGAAAGCAGCCTGTGCACCTTTTGGTGATGACGTGTATCCGCGGTTAAAACAATGGTGCGATGACTATTTCTTTCTTAAGCATCGCAACGAGCCCCGAGGTGTGGGAGGCCTTTTTTTTGATGATTATAGTCAGCCTGGTTTTGATCAAAGCTTTGGGTTAATGCGCTCGGTGGGCGATAGCTATCTGAATGCCTACCTTCCGATTATCCAGCGCCGTAAAGACAGGCCCTGGGGTGAGAGAGAAAGGCAATTTCAGCTTTATCGCCGGGGTCGCTATGTGGAGTTTAATCTGGTCTATGATCGAGGTACGCTGTTTGGCTTGCAGACTGGCGGTCGTACAGAGTCTATCCTAATGTCACTGCCGCCGCTGGTGCGCTGGGAGTACGATTGGAGCCCAGAACCGAACAGTGCTGAAGCGGAGTTATATGCGTTATATCTTAAACCTCGAGAGTGGTTGTGACAGATTAAGAGCAGCGCACCATGAACAGACTGAATTAACCATACACAACGGTGTCAAGCCATGTCTGATAATTATGCCGTTTTCGGCAACCCCATAGAGCACAGTAAATCCCCTGAGATTCATGCAGCATTTGCAGCACAAACGGGAGAAGACGTTAGCTATCAGAAGCAATTGGTTGAATTAGACGGTTTTACTGAGGCAGCGGATATTTTTTTTGCCGCCGGTGGCAAGGGGTTGAATATCACAGTTCCCTTCAAGCAGAATGCTTACGCTTACTCTGCCCGGTTTTCGTCCCGAGCGCGTCATGCGGGGGCGGTGAATACGCTCACCAGGCAAGAAGATGGAACGGTGCTGGCTGATACTACGGACGGTGTCGGTCTGATCCGTGATATGCGTGAGAACCTTGGCTGGGAAGTTAAGGCTAAGAAAGTGTTGGTGCTGGGTGCAGGTGGTGCCGTGCGAGCGATTCTTGAGCCTCTTCTGGCGCTATTGCCGCAACATGTGGTTATTGCGAACCGCTCGATTAACAAAGCGTTGCAGTTGTCTAAAGGTTTTGCGGAGAAGGGCTATTTGCTGGGCTGTGGTTTTGATATGTTGCCTGGACAACAGTTTGATTTAGTGATCAATGGCACCAGTGCTAGCTTGTCAGGAGACCTGCCCCCCCTTCCCGATGAGTTGTTGGTTGGGAACGCGAAATGCTATGACATGATGTATGGTGCGGAGCCAACGGTGTTTATGGCATGGGCTAAACAGCATGGTGCCGGTGGTGTTGCCGATGGTTTGGGTATGTTGGTGGAGCAAGCCGCAGAATCCTTTCATATTTGGCGAGGAATTCAGCCGGAAACTAAAGCAGTGATTAGTGATCTTAGATCCAGGCTGTAATTAGTGAAGGTAAAGAGCGTGAAAAAATTGTTTAGAACGCTTGTTGTTGTAGCTGGATTGTCCCCATTAGTGGTCCCGCAGTTATTTGCTGAGGAAGCGTTGTGGATAGATGTTCGATCAGCATCTGAGTATCAAGCAGTGCATTTATCACAGGCCGTAAATATTCCTCATATAAAAATTGCAGAGCGAATCACAGAAGTTGCCGCAGATAAAAAAACCGCGATCAAACTCTACTGTGGTAGTGGTCGCCGGGCAGGCATTGCCCAGTGGGAGTTAGAGAGCATGGGATATTTTAATACCAGCAATGAAGGCGACTACACAGATTTGCTAGAAAGCCAATAGAGCCTTTCCAAACTATTCCAGGTTATTGCGTCAGTCGCTCGCCTGCTCGGCCAAATATTGGTCTTTTAGCTTCACGTAGTTTTGGGGTGAGTAGGTAAAGAATTTTCGCTCAGCGTCTGAAGCGGCACGTAATAGCCGGCATGGATTACCTACATAGAGGTTGCCGCTTTCTAGTCGTTTTCCGGGGGGGACTACCGTTCCTGCGCCGATAATCACCTCATTCTCTACAACGACCCCGTCGTTAACAATGGCACCATTGCCTACTAGAATTCGGTTGCCTAAGGTGCAGCCATGTAGAATCGCACCATGG
The DNA here is from genome assembly GCA_047635115.1 of Porticoccus sp. Taxonomy (GTDB): domain Bacteria; phylum Pseudomonadota; class Gammaproteobacteria; order Pseudomonadales; family Porticoccaceae; genus Porticoccus. The sequence goes on from JBLIJA010000005.1 coordinate 26,263, forward strand.
CCTATGATAACGTCATCGCCAATGCTGAGGGGCCAGCCGCCGGGATTAAAGTCACTGGCATGGGTTATGTGCAGTACGGCTCTGTCTTGTACGTTGGAGCGGTTGCCTACAGAGATACTGTGCATATCACCCCGGATGACGGCGCCGGGCCATACGGACACATCGTCACCTAGAGTAACATCGCCGATCACTGTGGCCGCAGGGTCGATATAAACTCTTTTGCTCAATTTTGGGGTGATGCCTTTGTGGGTTCGAATGTTGTCACTCATGATACTGTTCCGTAATCAGTGATACTTAACGTTATAATAGCTGTACCCTCAGAAGCCTCAAGTGATTTTGTTGTTTCGTGCGCAGACGGTAAACATTCTCTAATTTAGAAGATCATTTATGTTTAAAGCCAAAAAACGTTTTATTGCTGGTGCTGTTTGCCCAAGGTGCAGTGAAATGGACAAGTTGACGGTCTTCAGTGAAGACGACAAGGATTTTCGTGAGTGTGTGAGCTGTGGGTTTAAGGAGCAGATGTTTCTGCAGGGTGCGCCCAAAGAGCTGGAAACAAGAGTTAACCTTACCTCGGAGGAGAAACAGGCCGAGACAAAAACGGTGAGATTAGTTGATCCAAGAAACCCAAATTAATGGATCATGATTTGGGTTGCTTGTCCGTTGAGAAGTAAATTGATCGAGAGGTTATCAACTAGGCAGGGCCATCGCTGTAGATCGCTTGCCCAGCGGGCGCTCCTGTCTTTTTTACAAGCATCCGGCACAAATGCCAAGTCGTAATTCTGTAAGTTGTCCGTAATCAAGCGCACGGCCTGATCCAGTCTATTGGCAAAGGGTTCCCCTATGAGGTGATGGATAATCAAGTTTGAGCGTGTCATATCGATGGGTACCAGCGGGGTGTTGTAGCATGACATGAACCGATCATTGACCTCTTCAATCAGTCGGTGAGTTAAGTATGATTCATCCATTAGCGCATTTAAACCTTCGTGCCCATCAGTCAAGTGCGGTGGCCGGATAAAAAACTCCTTAGCGATAGACATCACTGGTTCTGTGTAATCTGTAAGGTCACATTCATTGGCGATGGCGTCCACAGCATCAATGAACTCGGGAACCTGGTCTATGTAGTGGATGATAAAGTTAAGTAGTGCTGGCACGATATTTTGTGGGGGAAGCTGAATCGAATGATGAAGGCTGTCGGCCCTAGTTTTCAGTAGGTGGGCCAGCTGACCAGAGGTGTGTTCGTGAGCTTTCGCTGTTGCAATGGCTAAGCGTATGTTGACAGTATCCATGTATAAAAACTAGTTGAGGGCAGCGAAAAGGCAAAGAACATCTTTGCATAAGGGGCTAGTGTTTTTGCTTGTTAGGCTTTGCTCGACAACCAAAAAGATTGGCGGGTGTAATGAATAAACATGCCGCTCATGAGCAGACTGCGGATAGCAAGAAAGCTGAAGTAGGCGAGCCACAGCCCATGATTACCCATGGGTCGTGAGAAAAACCAGAGAGGCATGAACAGACCAAAGGTGGCTAACAGCATAGTGTTCTGCATCGCACGCGTTTTGCCGGCGCCGATAAAAATACCATCAGCCGTAAAGCAGAGCACTCCTGCTAATGGCAAGGTTGTGAGCCAAGGCCAATAATGTTGGATTGCTGCGGTTACTTCGGGCAGATCGGTGAAAATGCTGATAATAGCGTTGGGAAAAAGCAGGTAGGCTGCGGTAGCCGCACAGGAAATCCCCAAGCCCCACAAGGTGACTTCCTTGCAGATATGGTAAAAGTTGTCGAGATCGTTTGTGCCGACTGCATGGCCAGTAAGTGATTCTGCGGCGTGGGCAAATCCGTCTTGAGCGTAGGACACTAGTAGTAGTAATTGCATCAAAATGGCATTGGCGGCTAGGATTTCATCGCCTTGTCGAGCACCCTGAGCAGTAAAAAAAGTCATGGTGAACACTAGGCAAGCCGTCCGGATAAAGAGGTGACGGTTGACCCTGAGCAATTCTCTGTAGCGGGACCACTGACGTAAATGACGCTTGTTTATAGAGCCATGCATTTTCGACAATTGCATGGCAACCAAGACCAGTGCCAGTAAAAAACCAAGTAATTCTGCGGTAAAAGAAGCCCATGCTGCACCTTCGCTGTTCATGTCCAAGCCGAGAATAAACAGAAAATCTAAACAGATATTAGCCAGGTTAGTAAAGAGCACTAGCAGCAAGGTGGCTTTGGCGCGCTGGAGTCCCAACAGCCATCCCATCGCGCAGAGGGTGCCGAGCGTGGCGGGTGCAGCAAAGATGCGGATTTGGCAGTATTCAAAAGCCAGTAAGCGCACTTCATTAGAAGGCTTAATTAAATCAAGGACGGTCGTTAGTAATGGCTGCTGAAATAACACTAAAACAATGCCCAGTAGCACAGCGAGCACCAGCGATTGAGCAAGTAATTCCAGGCAGCGGTTGTGGTCGCCGGTACCCCAGGCGCGAGCCGTGAGTCCAGTGCTGCCCATGCGTAAAAAACCAAATAGCCAAAACAGCATGGTCAAAACACTGCTGCCAGCAGCCACCGCAGCAAGGTAATGAGCCATCTCCAGATGTCCCAAAATGGCGGAATCTACTAGGCCTAGCAAGGGTGTGCTCATGCTGGCCATGGTCATGGGCAGGGCGATGGCTAGGACTTTTTGGCGGCGGACTTGATCCATGACATTTACACGCTGCGTAAGGTCGAATTAAGAGCATATTGTGACAGAAAGGTTGATGGCTGGTGTAGAGGGGTGCGACGAAAGTCTGGTATAATGAAACGATGTCCCTTGAGAGGCCCGCGTGTTGCGGTCGTTTTTCAGGGGATTAGTAACTATTAATATTGGTTAGTTGGTTGTCTTTGGGAATTTATGAGCTTTATACGCGCAATCATAGCTTATCTTTTTTTTGCAAGTGCCACTGTATTTGCTGCTGAACCCATCCCAAATCAGCTTCCGCAAGGCGGCGTTGTGTCAAGTGGTCTTGCTTCAATAGCATTAGATAGTAACTCTTCTCAGATAAACATTAATCAGTCTTCTCAGAGAGCAATCATCAACTGGCAGTCCTTCGATGTTGGCGAACGGGCAAGTGTTAATTTTCATCAACCTAGCCAAGCCTCCGTCACTCTCAATAAAATTAATAGCAACAACCCCAGCCAGATTTTTGGGCAGATTCGCGCCAATGGTCAAATCATTCTTCAAAATTCTTCAGGTGTTTATTTTGGAAAAAATTCACGTGTTGATGTAGGGGCAATTATAGCCACCACCCATGCTGCAAACGAAGATAAATTTATGCAAGGGACTCTTGAGTTTCATCGCAATGGATCCACTGCAAGTGTCATTAATGATGGAGAAATTAAAGCCTCATTAAATGGATATGTAGCGTTATTAGCCCCTGAAGTAAGAAATCGAAGCTTGATTGTTGCTCAGATGGGGACGGTTGTGATGGCTGCAGGAGAACAAATAACATTAAATTTTAATACAAATAATCACCTCTCAAGTATTACCACCACCCCCTCGACTATTGATACTTTGATTGAAAATAAGCATGCCGTCCAAGCCCATGGCGGAACTATTATTCTTTCAGCAAAAGCACTCAGTCAATTAGTATCTGGAATCATCAATCAAGAAGGCTTGCTTGATGCGGGAAGTGATGCTTCGAATGTAGTGAAAATAGGAGGACGAATATTCCTGAGTGGAGACCAAACGATATTAGCTGAAAATTCTGTAACTACCGCTAGCGGTGCTGAGTCAGGAGGAGAGATCTCTATTGAGGCACATGAATTGCTCGCTAGCGCATCAAGCACAGTTAATGTTTCAGCATCTCAACAAGGAAATGGTGGATCTATCGCTATTTCTGCAAAGCACTCCGAGCTAAGCGGCACTTTTTTGGCTAATGGTGGAGCCGCATCAGGTGACGGAGGCCAGATTGATATTTCGTCAAATAGTCTTATCACAGCTGAGTCTACAACCATGCAAGCTGGTTCGCTGACGCATCAAGGGGCACCAGGAAATATTACGATTGAGACTGATTCAGTCAATGATGCCTCTCAATTATTTAGCGTGATCAATGAATCAATAGCTTCCGCTAATGTTACGATTTTGGCTAGCGGTGTTTTTAACTTTGACCAAGCTTCTGTTGTTGAAAAAACCACTGCATTCCGAACGCTTCTGACTGTTAACGCTGCTGACACAATTACTATGGCAGGCCAAATTACAAGTGATATCTTTTCACCCCTTGATCTGTTGATGATTAGTGCAAAAGATATTAATTTTACTGATACCTCTGATACTCAAGTAGCATATCTTGAAGCTAGGGCGCCTGAAATTAAAGCAATGGGTAACATTTGGACCTACGGTGGACAAGGTTCGCATACGCCCTTCATGCAAATAACGGCATCACGCTTGCTCATATCAAGAACGCTGAGGTCGGGATCGCAGAACAATCGTGGATCAATTGCCCTTAATGGCAACCGTTCGGTAGAAATTACCTCTACCGCATCTATTATTGCCAGCGGTAATGAAGGTGGCCTGATAGAAATTATTTCCGCAAATGGACTAGTTAGCATTGAGGGCCTAGTGCAGACCAACGGAAGTAATGGTAGAGGTGGCACAATCAAGGTAGACAATACGTCAGCTATTGAGCTGACTGGCGCATCTCTTCAAGCGAATGGCGTTGATGGCGGTTCTGTCTCATTAGTTGCGAACGATGCTGTTATAATTAATAATTCTAGTATACAAACAAACGCTAGCAACGGTCGTGGGGGCACGATTAGTATTTCTGCTTACCGCCAAGTTCTGCTTAAAAACACCGCAGTTCAATCTATTGGCTTCCAGCAAGGTGGTACAGTTTTAATCGGTAACGACGTAAGAAATCACACCCTTCCATTTGCACAATTTACTCAGTTAG
>JBLIJA010000006.1:0-30985 GCA_047635115.1 Porticoccus sp.
GGGTGCCAACAGCATCGCTGGATCTCAACGGAATAGAGAGCAGGCTTTGATTCACTCCTTTGCCTATATTGCAGGTCAGTACCCCCAGATCGTTGTGGATCCCAGTAAGCAGCTCACACTGGATGATTTAACGGTATGGCCGGCTAACAAGAGTGGGCTTAAGGTGGCCCATATTGACCCGCTGAAAATTAATGTGACGGCAGTGACAGACGCGATGTCATTCCAGTTTGCGCGCCGCCACAATATTCTCTGTATCAATGCTGATGGTGAAAAGTTGGTGATTGCCACGACTCAGCCATTTATGACCTCTTTGTTAGCGGATCTCGAGCAGACCACTCGCAAGAAGATAAGACGAGTGGTGGCGAATCATTTGGATGTGGCCAAGTACACGGTCGAATTTTATTCACTGGCCAAGTCCGTATTTGGTGCGAAGGGGCAGACGGGAGATGGCCTCTCAGGTGTTGCTAACTTTGAGCAACTTCTGAATATTGGCGCTCTGAAGGATCCTGATGCCCAGGATCAGCACATCATTAATATTGTGGACTGGTTATTACAGTATGCTTTTGATCAGCGGGCCAGCGATATTTATCTTGAACCGCGGCGTGAAAAGGGAAAAGTTCGCTTTCGCATCGATGGGGTATTGCATCGGGTATATGAACTGCCTAATCAGGTGATGACGGCAGTGACCAGTCGGTTAAAAATTCTTGGTCGGATGTGCGTGGCTGAAAAACGTATGTCTCAGTATGGCCAAGTAAAGACCGAGACATCAGAAGGCCGCGAGGTAGAGTTGCGGCTTTCTACGTTGCCCACCGCGTTTGGTGAAAAGCCGGTGATGCGTATTTTTGATCCAGGTGTGCTCCTGCGCAGCTTCGCTGGCTTGAGTCTGAGCGGGGATGATTTGAAGCGTTGGGAGGACATGACCGGGCGACCCCATGGTATTGTTCTGGTGACCGGGCCAGCGGGTTCAGATAAAACCATTACGCTCTATTCCACACTCAAATGGCTTGCTACTGAAGATGTAATATCAGTACGGTTGAAGATCCTATTGAAATGGTGGCGCCAGTTTTTAACCGCGTCAATGCTTAAAAAGCCCTATATCTATGAGTCCTTCAAGCAATATCGGGGGATAGTCTGATGAGCCAAAAGCCTCTACCTTTGATGTTGCAAAAGCAGTGGCTTTTGCACCGTGAACACTTCAAACAGCGAGTCTCCTTCGAAGTAGCTGAGTGGCTAGATCTTACGCTGAAGAATAGCTCCCTTGAGGGCACTAGTTTTAATGATGACATCGCTTTAGCGTGGAGTTGCAGCGAATTTGTTGCCGCTACTTGTATCGGCAGTCCTGAACTGTTTCAGCCATTGGTAGAGTCGGGAGATTTGTCAGTCAGCTATTCCCCAGAGGCGATGCTTGAGCGGCTGACAGCCATGCTTGTCGAGGTTGATGCAGAGGCAGGCTTGGCGCAACAGCTTCGCCGATTTCGTAATCGAGAGATGGTACGGATTATCTGGCGTGATTTTACTCGTACTGCCAGCTTAGAGGAAACGACCGCCGATATGACTAGGCTTGCAGAAGCTTGCCTGCAATGTGCTCTAAATTTCCTTTATCCACAGGCCTGCGAGGCTTGGGGTACCCCGGTTAATTCCCAGGGTGAGCCCCAGCATCTGATTGTGCTGGGGATGGGAAAGATGGGAGCCTGGGAGCTTAATGTTTCCTCCGATATCGATCTGATTTTTGCCTATCCGGAAGGTGGTGAAACCCGTGATGGTCGTCGCAGTCTCAGTAATCAAGAATTTTTTGTCCGTCTGGGGCAGAAATTGATCAAGGCGATTGATGCCCGCACCGCTGATGGATTCGTATTTCGAGTGGATATGAGGTTGCGGCCCTATGGTCAAAGTGGGGCTTTAGTACTCAATTTTGATGCTATGGAAGAGTACTACCAGACCCAGGGCCGCGACTGGGAGCGCTATGCCATGATCAAGGCTCGGGTGGTGGCGGGAGACCGTCAGGCGGGGGCGGAGCTAATGGCGATGCTGCGGCCCTTTACCTATCGAAAATATACCGACTTTAGTGCCATTGAGTCGCTGAGGGATATGAAGGCGCTGATTAATCGTGAGGTGCAGCGTAAGGGTATGTCTAGCGACGTAAAACGCGGTGCTGGGGGGATTAGGGAGGTGGAGTTTGTGGCTCAGACCTTCCAGCTTATCCGTGGTGGTCGCGACTCACGTTTTCAGACGCCAGCCCTGAAAGATGTAATTGCGTTATTGGGTGCTGAGGAAATGTTGCCAGCTAGCCATGCGGTGGCGTTATACCAGAGCTATGCCTTTTTGCGTAATGTGGAGCACGCACTTCAAGGCTGGCAGGATAAGCAAACTCAGATGCTGCCCGAGGGTGAGTTGGAGCAACTGCGCTTGGCATTTCTTATGGGCTTTGATGGGTGGGATGAATTCCTTCCGGCTCTAGACGAGCATCGAGCTCTGGTGCGGCAGCTATTTAGGGAGGTCGTTGCTGATGAGCGCAGTGAAGATTCTGTTGAAGGCGTGGAACAAGAATATCATCAGTTAGCCGTCCAGATTTGGCAATCTGGCTCTTCTGAAGGTGCCATGCTAGAAGAGCTTGAATTGCTAGGTTATACCGATTTTGAGCAAGCTGCCGAGGTCATAAAGACACTGAAGAAAAGTCGATCGGTCTTGGCAATGGCAGCAGAAACTCGAGGCCGCCTCGACAGCTTAATGCCGTCGTTAATTGCTGCCTGTGCTTTGGCTGATAATGGCGCAGAGGCTTTGGGGCGAGTGTTGCAACTTGTGGCCGCTGTTGCCCGTCGGAGTGCCTATCTGGTGCTGCTTAAAGAAAACTCTGTGGCCCTACAGAGCCTGATTAAGCTCTGCGCAGCCAGCCCTTGGATCGCAGAGCAGCTATCACGATACCCCGCATTACTTGATGAACTGCTTGATAGCAGAACATTGTATTCTCTTCCCAATAGACAAGAGCTAGAGGATGAGCTCCGCCAGCAGTTATTGCGTGTTCCAAGTGACGACTTAGAGTCTCAGATGGAGGTGCTGCGATACTTTCAGCGCTCACATAGCTTGCATGTTGCTGCCTGTGAGGTAGAAGAGATGCTGCCTTTGATGAAAGTGAGCGATTACCTGACTTGGCTGGCTGAGGCGATATTAAGTCATGTTCTCGAAATTGCTTGGGATCAGATGGTTGAACGACACGGCCATCCTGGCAGTGATGATGGGAGTGAGCCCGGATTTTTAATTGTGGGTTACGGAAAACTCGGCGGTATTGAGTTGGGCCACAATTCTGATCTTGATCTTGTGTTTCTCCACGATGCTAATCCCAATAAGTCTACGGATGGTGATCGCAGTATCGACAATGCGACGTTTTTTATGCGCTTGGGGCAGCGGATTATTCATATCATGACAACACAAATGACCTCTGGTGACCTCTTTGTGGTGGATATGCGTCTTAGGCCATCAGGAAACTCTGGCATGCTGGTCTCATCTCTAAAGGGATTTGAAAAATACGAACTGCAAGAAGCATGGACTTGGGAACATCAGGCATTGGTTCGAGCGCGCCCGGTGGCGGGATCCGAAAAACTGGCGAAACATTTTAGAGGTACCCGTCATCAGATACTAAGTCAGGTGCGAAATCGCGATAAGCTGTCAGCAGATGTGATTGAAATGCGCAATAAAATGAGATCGCATTTGGGTAGTAGAAAGTCGCCAGTAGGGGATGTTTTCAATCTCAAGCAGGATGCAGGAGGTATCGTTGACATCGAATTTATGGTTCAATTTGCGGTCTTGGCTTGGTCTTATGAAATTCCTGATTTAACCCGCTGGAGCGATAATATTCGCATCCTCGGATGCTTGGAGGAGGGCGGGGTTATATCAGCATCAGATGCAGAGTTTCTGGCGAGAGCCTATAAAAATTATCGCTCCGTTGGTCATCGGTTACAGCTGCAACAATTACCGGCTGTGCTGAACGCTTCGGAGTTTGTTATTGAGAGGGCGCAGGTTTCGGCAGTCTGGCGGCGATTGTTAGGCAATAGTTGAATATCAGGCTATCTCGTATTTATTATTTTTAGGAGACATTATATGTCATTTGCCGATCGTGATGGTTTCATCTGGTTTGATGGCGAGATGGTGCCTTGGCGTGATGCGAAAGTTCATGTCCTAACCCATACGCTGCACTATGGTATGGGTGTGTTCGAAGGTGTTCGTGCTTATGAGACTCCGGATCAAGGGGCGGCTATTTTTAGATTGCAAGACCACACGGATAGGTTGTTTCGCTCCGCTAAAATCATGGGAATGAATATGCCCTTCAGCAAAGATCAGCTGAACGAGGCTCAGAAGCAGGTTGTACGTGATAATGATTTACACCAAGCGTATCTGCGCCCGATGGCATTTCTTGGTTCAGAGGGAATGGGGCTGCGAGCTGATGGGTTGCAGACGCATGTGATAGTAGCCGCTTGGGAGTGGCCGTCGTATATGAGTCCTGAGGCTCTGGAGCAGGGCATTAAAATTCGTACGTCTTCCTACACCCGCCACCACGTGAATATATCCATGACAAAGGCCAAGGCCAACGGCAATTATATTAATTCCATGTTGGCTTTGCGCGAGGCGCTGGATTCTGGTTGTGAAGAGGCGCTGATGCTTGATCCCGAGGGTTATGTGGCTGAAGGTAGTGGTGAGAATGTTTTTATAGTACGCGATGGTGTGCTCTACACTCCTGAGCTTAGCTCTTGCTTAGATGGGGTTACTCGCAAGACGGTTATGCAGTTGGCAGAGGAGTCCGGTTACAAGGTGGTGGAGAAGCGTATCACCCGAGATGAGGTCTATGTGGCGGACGAAGCCTTCTTTACTGGCACGGCTGCAGAAGTGTTGCCTATTCGTGAGCTGGATAGCCGAATCATAGGCGACGGTAAACGCGGCCCTATCACCGAGCTGCTACAGGCCCAGTATTTTGATCTGGTTCGCGGCCTAAGAGCTGAGCACTTAGAGTGGTTAACCCCTGTGGGGCAATAGTACCGGGGCTTTCCTTATGAGTTCTTAATATAAATTATCTGCATGAACTCTCCAGGAGACCTTATGGTAGCTGACAAGAAAATTCTGATCATCGGCCCCTCTTGGGTGGGGGACATGGTGATGGCTCAGTCTCTCTTTATTCTGCTCAAGCAACAATACCCCGATGACGTTATTGATGTGCTGGCGCCGGCTTGGAGTCGACCCATCATTGCAAGGATGCCGGAAGTTCGTCGTGCTCTTGACATGCCGGTGGGCCATGGCAGTTTGATGTGGTCTGCTCGATGCCGTGTGGGTCGAGCGTTGCGTGAGGAGGGCTATGATCAAGCGATCATTCTGCCGAACTCTTTAAAATCCGCGCTGATTCCCTGGTTTGCCAACATACCCCAGCGCACTGGCTGGAAAGGGGAGATGCGTTACGGATTACTTAATGATCTTCGCGTGTTGGACAAGCGGCGTTACCCTCGGATGGTTCAGCGTTTCGATGCGCTAGCGTTTCCTGCGGGAGCTGAGCTGCCCGGAAAACTCCCCGCGCCAAGGTTGCAGGCTGACCTTGAGCGAACATTCGGCCTGCGCCAGCAGTTTTGTTTAAACAGTGCACGTAAAATATTGGCCTTGTGCCCGGGGGCAGAGTTTGGTCCCGCTAAACAATGGCCTGAACAGTATTATTCCGCAGTAGCGGCTCAAAAGATTTCTGATGGATGGCAGGTGTGGATACTAGGTTCGGGCAAGGATCAGCCTGTCGCCCAATCAATTTCCGGTGCATTGTCAGAGGAGCAACAGCAACACTGTCACAGTTTGGCCGGTGTGACTGAGCTAGATAGCGCCATTGATTTATTGGCCGTGGCCGACGGGGTGGTCAGTAATGACTCCGGATTGATGCATATTTCTGCCGCACTGAATCGCCCTCTGGTGGTGGTCTATGGTTCTACGTCTCCTGCATTTACCCCGCCATTAAATGAGCAAGCGACTGTTTTATCGATTCCCGTGGATTGCGGGCCTTGCTTCAGGCGGGAGTGCCCGCTTTCAGACCCATTGGTGCAGATGAAATGCACCAATGATTTGTTGCCTGATAGAGTGATCAGTGCATTGAATGATCTGGTAGCAGAGGCTGTTGAGTGAAGCTGGCCTTCTGTCTCTATAAGTATTTCCCCTACGGGGGATTACAGCGGGATTTTCTCCGCATTGCTCAGACGTGTTCGAGTCGAGGTCATCAGATCACCGCCTACACGCTTAGCTGGGAGGGCGATTGCCCTGATTGGCTGGAGGTGGTGGTTGCACCGGTGAAGGCTGTAGGTGGGCGAAGAGTGAGTAGTCCAGACCGGTATAGAAAATTTTCAGCTTGGGTCGTGCAGCGATTAACCCAGAGGCCGGTAGATACGGTAGTGGGTTTCAACAAGATGCCGGGGCTGGATGTGTACTATTGCGCGGATCCTTGCTTTGAGTATAAATCCCGGCATTTGCGACGCTGGTGGTATCGGTTGTCTTCACGCTATCGACACTTTTCCCTCTATGAACAGGCAATTTTTAATCCGGGTCAGGTTGTCGAAATCTTAATGATTTCCAGTGTGCAGCAAGCACTATTTCAGCGTTATTACGGCACAGAGTTATCCAGGATGAGCATGTTGCCTCCGGGTATTAACCGAAACCGTTGTGCTCCTGAAAATGCCGCTGAAGTTAGGGCCGCGTTTCGTCAGGCGTTTAATCTTGGAGCCGGCGATGTTCTGTTGTTGCAGATCGGTTCCGGGTTTCGTACCAAAGGGTTAGATCGAAGTCTGCGTGGGCTTGCCTCACTTCCGGCAGAGCTACTGAGGCGTACACAGCTATTTGTGATTGGCCAAGACGACCCCACTGAATTCAAATCCTTGGCTCGCCGCCTTGGTGTTGCTCAGCAGGTTACTTTTTTCTCGGGTAGGGATGATGTGCCGCGCTTCCTGCAGGGGGCAGATCTGCTGGTTCATCCAGCCTATGCAGAAAATACCGGTACCGTATTGCTGGAAGCCGTGGTGGCTGGATTGCCCGTATTGGTTACTGATGTCTGCGGTTATGCTCATTATATTGAGGAAGCTGATGCGGGTAAGATTCTCGTTTCACCCTTTTCTCAAGAGTCGCTCAATGAAAAGCTGGCTGAAATGTTGCTGGAAAATAAGCAGAAATGGCGTGAAAATGGGCCAATCTTTGCTCAAAAAGCAGATATTTACGATATGCCAGTCAGGGCTGCTGACGTGATTGATCAAGTGCTGGAGAGCAAGTGTGAAATTATTTCTGGCTGAACCCTTTGCTTCCCATTGGTCCGATGTCGATTCTTTTGATGCTGCCTTTTCTTTGACGGGGGAGGTCTACCGTGAGATGGGTGATCGATGTACCACCCGTTTTGAATTTGATGGTAAGGCTTATTTTGTGAAAACCCATACGGGAGTAGGTTTTGGCGAAATCCTAAAAAACCTGCTGTATTTGCGTATTCCTGTACTGGGTGCAGAAAATGAATATCGCGCCATTGGCAAGCTTCAAGAGTTGGGTGTAGATACCATGACGCCAGTAGCGTTTGGCCGTCAAGGTTCTAACCCTGCAAATGAAAAATCTTTTCTGATTACTAAAGCATTAGAGCCTACTGAGCCCTTGGATGAATATTGTAATCCACAGGTCTTGGCTGCGATGGGGGCCACTGAGAGGAGAGCAATTGTCAGGCGGGTGGCAAAAATTTCTCGAACACTACACGACAGTGGCGTTAATCATCGAGATTATTATCTCTGTCATTTTCTACTGGATACGACGGCTAGTTTTGTCGATGTGCCTGTGTCTCAGCGGCCGATTTATGTGATTGATCTTCATCGGATGCAAATTCGCCACCGAACCCCTCGTCGTTGGCGGGAAAAAGATTTATCGGCACTGTATTACTCGGCAAGTCGAGCGGGGTTTGATCGCCGTGATGCGCTTTGTTTTATCCGAGAGTATAAGCAGCAGTCATTGCGTCAGGCGCTTGACGAAGGGAGAGATATTTGGTCTTCGGTTCGACTGGCGGCGGATAAACTCCACGACAAGGGTGTCCGAAAGGGGTATCACTCTTAAGGCGGTAGACCGGGTTCCGAGCAGCGGCGGAGGATCAAAAAAGCATTACTCTTGGTGGGGTAGTTTGAGTAGATGCGTGTGTTAATCAAGCTTTTTGCCGTAAGCTGTGAATTGCATTAGTAAGAGTGAGCGTAATGGAAAAACAATTTTTTCATCTAGATGATAACTGTGCGGCATTATTCCGTGCCAATGGCCTAGATAGCTTTGAGGCGCTGTGGAATGCTGATGTCAATATTGTCGATGATCCGAATGTGGGGCGGGGTGGCCATAGTGATGTGGGTATCTTTTCCCTGACGGATCCAGAAACTCACACCGAAATGCAGTTTTATCTGAAGCGTCAACAAAATCATAATTGCCGAACATTAAGCAGCCCTTTGGAGGGTATTCCTCTCGCAATGAGAGAGGTGCTGAATATTCGTCGGTTGACGAAAGGTGGTATTTTGACCATGGAAGTTGCCTGTTATGGCCGACAAAAAACGAGTATTGATCGAGGACTGCTGGTTACTCGTGCGCTAGAGGGTTACACGCCAATGAGCCAATGGCTGGAGCAGCCGATGTTGCCAGAGGCAAGAAAACAAGGATTGTCTATTCTGGGAAAGCTGCTCGGAAATTTACATGGCCTAGGGCTTAGGCATGGTTGCCTCTATACGAAACATATTTATTTTTCCTGCACAGATCCACAAGATATTAGGCTTATTGATCTTGAAAAGTGTAGGCGCGTGATGTCACGGAACCGTGGTCCGAAAGAACTGGCGACACTTTTTCGAAACACGGGTCAGCTAACACCTGAAGATCGTCAGCAGTTGCTGGAGGCCTATATAGAAACTTCGGCTGCCCACTGGTCTCTCGCTACTTTACAGCAAAAAGTGACCGATAAAATCATGGCTAAAGGGTAACTTCAGCATGGAGCTGCGGACGCTTCAAGAACTGCAACAAGCAGGGCAAGGACTATCTCTGCCATTCCAATTGGAGGTGCCAGGCCGTGAAGCACTGGTTTGTGAGGAGGTTTATCGCCACTTGCCTGGGAAGCGCATAGCGTTTCGTGCCCACTGGGGTGGTGTGACGGTGTTGGTCAAGCTGTTCTTTCAGCGAAAATATTTTGATCGCGAGCGCGCTGGCCTGAAGGCAATGGTAGATGCTGGGGTCCGTTGCCCAAAGGAGGTTTGGAGTCTCATTGATGAAGGTGGGGGCTATTTTTTTGCCACTGAATTTCTTGATGATGCCGTCAGCTTGCAAGCCTGTTATCAGGATTTATCTGTTGACCAGTTAAAGCAGTTGCTAAGAGATGCGTTGGTGCTTGTTGGTCAGTTGCATCGGGCTGGTTGGATGCAGGCTGATATTCATCTGGATAACTTTATGCTTAGCCGGGGGGCCCTCAATGCAATTGATGGTGGTGGTATTGAACCGTTAAACAGCCCCCTAAAAAATATTGGACTGTTCTTTGCCCAAATGACACCAGATTACGATGAGTTGGTTCCCGAGGTTATTGAAGCTTATGGCGAGGCCGATTTTTCACTCGAGGACATTCTTTCTTCGATAATCCGTATGCGAGAGTGGCGGATTAAACATTACTTGGTCAAGACTACTCGTTCATGCTCTCAGTTTGACGTGGTTAAGTCGTCCGATGCGTTTTTGGTGATGGTGCGCGCCCGGGCGAGTAAGAGGTTGAGAAGGTTGATGACTGAACCAGAAGTTGCTGTGGGCCAAGCGCAATTTCTCAAGCGCGGTAACGCTGCAACGGTGATGAAAGTGTCAGGGGATGGCGGCGACTGGGTGTTAAAACGCTACAATATTAAGAGTTTTTGGCATGGGTTAAGCCGTTGTTTTAGGCCTAGCCGGGCCTGGATTTCCTGGAAGAGCGCCCATCGGTTAGAATTGCTCGGTATTGCTACACCTTCACCCTTGGCTATGCGGGAACATCGCACTGGGCCTCTACGCAGAGAAGCGTATTTAGCAACAGAGAGTGCGATAGGAGATAATTTACATGCTTGGTTGCTGAAGCGAAGTGACTCTCATATACCAACATGGCTAGATCATGAGGTAAGTCGGTTATTTGATATTTTGTGGTGCAGCAGGGTCAGTCATGGCGATATGAAAGCGACCAATTTGATCGTGACAGGCGAGCAGCTCCAGGTGATTGATTTAGATACGGTGCGGTGGCACCGTTTTGAACAGCCGTTTGTGCGTGCCTACAGACGAGACTTGCAGCGATTTATGGACAACTGGCAAGGTAAGACTTGGCAGCATTTCGAACAACTATTAACCCCGTTTGCCAAGCGAGTTGGTGTTATATTTATCAATAAAAAGGTTTAACTGTGTCTACAATTGTTCTCGGTATTTCCGGTGCGCTCAATCATGATCCTTCTGCTGCGCTTTATATCGATCAAAAGTTGGTGGCTGCGGCAGAAGAAGAGCGCTTCATTCGAGATAAGCATGCCAAGGGAAAAATGCCCTTTCAATCGGCAAAGTTCTGCCTGAAGTATGCGGGTATTAAGCCTGAAGCTGTTGATGTGGTGGCCGTTCCCTTTGCACCCATTTCTATTTTTTCCAAGGCCCGATGGCACTTTGCTAGACGCTACTGGTATGCCCCTGACAGAGCCCTTGATGCCCTGTTGAATGGTAATCGACGTTATCGTCGATATCGTGACAGAGTATTTTCTCTGTTACGTGAACTTGGTATCGACCCGGATAAAGTGGAGTTTGAGCCGGTTGAACACCACCTGGCTCATGCTTCGAGCGCCTATCACCTTAGTGGCTTTAAAGAGAAAACTGCCATCATGGGTGTAGACGGCAAGGGTGAATACGCTACTACCTTTTTTGGTTATGGTGAAAACGGTAAAATTCACAAAATTAAGGAATTTTACGATCCAGATTCCTTGGGCGGCCTCTATGGCGCGATTACAGAATATCTTGGCTTTGAGATGCTCGATGGTGAATACAAAGTCATGGGTATGGCCCCTTATGGGGATCCCACCAAGTACGACTTTTCACGATTAATTGACTTTGACGGTAAAGACTTTCAAGTCAATACCAAGTTGGTAAACACCGTCGGCCTAAGGCGTCACAAGCAGGATGGCGCTGCATTCTATTTCAGTCCCAAGTTGATTGAGTGGCTTGGCCCCAAGCGTGAGGGTGATATTGCAGACGAGCCTTATATTGATTACGCGGCAACCATTCAGGCACTTTTTGAAGAGGTCGTTTTGAAGCTGATGGACCATTACTTGGGTGATATCTTGCGGGAAACCGGCAAGTTGGCATTTTCAGGGGGTGGAGCGCTTAACGTAAAATTGAACCAAAAAATTATTGCTCGTGATGATGTAAAAGAGCTTTATGTTCAGCCGGCTTCAGGAGATGCTGGAACCGCCGTTGGGGCTGCTTCTTATGCGCTGATGAAGAGGGGCATCCAGCCCGAGAAAATGGAGCATGTCTACCTTGGGCCAAAATACACCAATGAAGAGTGTATTCGAGCCTGTGAAGAGCACCCTGAAGCGCCAGCTTATGAAGTGATTGAGCAGGTGCCACAACGTATAGCCAAGATTTTAGCTGAAGGTAATCCTGTTGCCTGGTTTCAGGGGCGAATGGAATTTGGGCCAAGGGCGCTGGGTGGGCGCTCAATTGTTGGTTGCCCTAGTTCAGCGGGCGTAGCAGCGAGGATTAATGAGCAAATCAAATTTCGTGAACGCTGGCGGCCCTTTTGTCCGAGCATGCTTGATCGGGTGGCCCCTGAAATGTTCAGGAGCGATCATCCTGCACCCTTTATGACATTCACCTTTGAGGTGAACGAAGAGTGGAAAACTCGCGTGCCCGAAGTGGTTCATGAAGATGGCACTGCGCGTGCTCAAGCGCTCAAGAAAGAGTTTAATCCTCGCTATTATGAGCTAATGGAAGAAATGGAAAAGCTTACCGGCAATGGTGTAGTGCTGAATACGTCTTTAAATCGTCGTGGTGAGCCGATGATTTGCTCACCTATAGACGCACTTAACATGTTCTTTGGCTCAGATTTGCAGTACTTGATTATGGAGGATGTGCTGGTTTGCAAGGACGAGCCATGCCTAATTGAATGAAAATACCTTCTTGGTGGCCGCTTAGGTCCCGGCCTGAAACGTTGCAGGTAAAACCTGCAACGTTTAATCCTCTTTTGGATTAAATGCAGCAAAAAAATAAATGCTGGACGCATAAAGATCCCAGAGTGCTTTGTCCAACAAAAGGCAGTTTTTATTCATGTTCCAAAAACAGCGGGATCGAGTATTTGCAAAAGCTTCTTTCGCGTGAAAGGTGTGGGGCATATGCCGTATAGCTGGTACCAGTGTATTGCCCCTAAACAATGTATGGAACATTATACGTTTTCATTTGTTAGGAATCCGTGGGATAGGGTGGTTTCTGCATATCATTATCTGTTGAGCGGAGGCGCAGCTAAGAGGGATTTAGAATGGGCAGAAGTAGTGAAAAGTTATGATGGGTTTAAAATTTTATTCAGAAATGGATGTGCCTGGAAAATATAAAGAAACAGATACATTCTATCTCTCAGTATCATTTTATAGAAGACGGTGAGGGTGTAGTTAATTTGAATTACATTGGTAGATTCGAATCATTAAATCAAGATATGAATGAGGTTGCTGGCCACTTATCTAGGTCGTTAATAGATACTCCTTTAAGGGTAATAAATGCTAGCGATAGAGAGCCGCCTTACAGGGATTACTATAACAATGAAACTAAAGGAATAGTGGCAGATATGTACGCTAGAGATATCGAATTATTTGATTATTGTTTTTAGCTTCGTCCGAAGAAAATATTTGAAAAATTAGTCAGGGGTGCCCATCTCTTTTGAAAGCTCCTGGTATTTAAAATTAGTCATTGTTGTCGTCAGTGCTGAGAGAGTGAATGAGCCTACTTAGAGAAGTGTCAAAAATTCTGTACAAAACAAAGCTGTGCACTTTTTTTAAGATTAAAAAGCATGGTTTTAAATTGCATTATTTCCCGACTAAAATATCTAAAAGATTGTGGCAGGACTCTTTTGAAAAAAGGGGCGTATATGATATGGGCGATAAACTCTTCTTCAATTGCCTTCAGTCGGGAGGGGTGGTGATAGACGTGGGTGCAAATATTGGCTATTACACGCTGTTATCTGCTCAGATTGTGGGTCATAGTGGATATGTTTATTCTATAGAGGCTCACCCGAAAACCTTCGGTTATCTTGAAAAAAATGTTGCGTTAAACAAATATGAAAATATAACTATGTTTAATTTAGCTTTAGGTGAAAAAAAAGGAAATGTAACCTTTACTGATGAAATAAAAGATGATTTAAATAGAGTGTCAGATGATGGTAGCGTCGTTGTTCTAATGGATAAGCTGGACAACCTTGAGTTTTGTCATGAGAAAATTAATCTATTGAAAATTGATGTTGAAGGTTATGAAAAGTTTGTGATCAATGGCGCTAATAAAATCTTGAAGAAAACAGAAACAATTTTCTTTGAGGCATGGAGTAAACACTTTGAAAAATATGGATATACGTTAAGTGATATATTTGATGTTCTTCGAGATTTTGGTTTTATTTATCTGGTTAATTGTGAGAGTGGATATGAAGTGATCGATGAAAATTTCAAGCCCGATAAGTGTGTTGACATTATTGCGACAAAATATCCAAGTAAATTTATTGAATTATGAGCCGTATCTCGGAATATAAATATACTTAAGTTGTATAGTAGTAAAAATAAGTTTGCTTATAGGCTTCGATCGATTTTCCTCTAATTAGAATCATCTTAAGGAGTGTCTAGGTGGCAGCCTACTTCTATTGTAAATATTTTTGTAATGGTCTCTAGTCATGGATACGTATTACGCGAGGAGTCTGTTAGTTGGTTAAGTTGAATGTATGAGTAATAAAGAGCGGTGGGTTTTACAGCTTTGCCACGGATGTGGGCCGCCATTTGATGATGTGGCTCGTCAATGGGCAGCATTGTTGAGCGAGACTCCTTATAAGGTTCTAACCGTCTTCTTGACCGGTGAGAAGAATTCGTCCATCGAGGATCTAGTGGGCGGAAGAGTTCTTTTTTTGGGATATAAGTCTAAGGATCTGAAGGGCCTGAAGAGGGCGCAAATTAAGGCGGTGCGACACCTGCACAAGGAGTATCAATTTTCGTTTGCCATTGCACATCGTTATAAAGCTATTTATATCGCAACCCATATTTCAGAGATCGATGTGATTGGTGTTGGGCATGCGTACGGAGTCTATGATCGGCTTTTGCGTAAGTATTATGTTATGAGGCATGCCCGTCGTTTGACATTGGTAGGGGTCTCCAATGCGATTCGTGATGATGCGCGTCGAGCATTACCAAAGTTTCCTCAAGAAAAAATTCAGACTGTGTACAACCGGATTAATCTAGAAAAGATACAAAAAGGACAGATTTCACGCGAAGAGTCGAGACAACAGTTTGGTCTAGAAAAATCAGATTTTGTTGTGGGAAGCGTGGGCCGGTTACACCCAGATAAAGATCAGAAAACACTTATTGCCGCATTCGCAGCAGCATTTGATCAAGTACCTAGTGTGAAACTTGCTGTTGTTGGTAGAGGCCGCCTTGAAAAAGAGCTTAAAAGACAAGTACAGGAGCTGGGGTGTGCGGAACGTGTTGTGTTTGTAGGTAAAGTGCCGGAGGCTTGGCGATACTTTAAAGCATTTGATGTGTTTGTCCTTTCATCTCATTTTGAGCCATTTGGTATGGTGCTTTTAGAAGCGATGGCAGCAGAGGTGCCGATTATTAGTTCAAATTGTGGAGGTGCGCCCGAAGTGGTCGGGGATCAAGGGCTGCTTTTTAATGTGGGTGATGTGAGCAAGTTATCAAGCCTTTTACGAGAATTCTACAAAAGTGATATCCAATATCGCCAAGAGATAACCGCAGTATTAAGTCGGCGATTGGACAAGCACTTTACAGACGAAGCCGTTCGAAACGATTTTTGGGAGAAGCCTCTTAATAAGGGCTTACTTATCAAATGAAAGTCCTTTTTTTGGTTCAAAAAGAGCAGCGAGTTATTCTCGATAGGTTTTATGAGTCGATTTGTCGTCATTTAGGTGATTGCGACCTTCGTCAGCTCACGTCTGAAGAGCAGGCGAACCTGAAGGGTTATTTACGCAATATCGATTTTAAGTCCTATGATCGAGTGGTTCTTTTTTTACGTTTTAAGAAAGAAATTAAACAAGTCCGCTTTATTCGCACCCTACCGGGGCTAGTGATCCTTGAGCATGACGCGTACCAAAATTATATTGAAGGTAAGTATCGTGGGCTGTTTAGCCGCCACTATAAGCATATACCTTGGGCCCGAGTAATTTGTTCAGGTTATGAGGTTTCAGAAAAATTGAGAGCTGAAGGTTTTGACGTTGCGTTTGTTCCCAAGGGGTACGATCAAGCCTTGCTAAGAAACCAACATCATAGCCGTGATATTGAGCTTGGGTTTTTGGGTAGTACGAACAGTAAGGCCTATAGCCAGCGACGGGAGTTACTAACGACCTTGTCAGAACATGAAGATATGATTGTGACTCGCACCAATTCAGGTGAAGAATATTGTGATGCATTAAATGGTATAAAAATATTTGTAGGTGCCGATGTTGGTTTTGGCGAGTATATGATCAAGAACTTTGAGGCTATGGCCTGTGGTTGCTTGCTACTGACTTGGGATCAAGGTGAGAAAGAAAACACTGCTCTTGGGTTTAAGGATATGGGGAATGTGGTTGTTTTTTCAAGTATTGATGAGCTAAGAGAAAAGCTTTCAATTCTTCGCTCTAAGTCAGAACGAATAGAAGAAATAGCCCAATCAGGCCAGAGATTGGTAGAGGGTTGCTATAGTTGGGAGCTTCTAGGACAGAAGGTCGCTGAGGCGGTGAAAGCGCCTCTAAGAAAAAGAATAGTTAAAAATTATCTAGGTGTTAAGTGGTATTCATGGTCGGTTGATTGAATGTTGAAATTGGATATTTAGTCTGTTCTGGAAAAGCCGAAATAGGCGATGGACGGTAATGAAAATGAAATTAAGACAAGTCGTAATAGCCAATATTCCGCTGGGTTTTGATAGCACTAAGTTTGAACCCAAAGAAATCGGGAGAAAATTTTTGGCCTTGGGGCTGGGAGTGGATCTTTGATTTTAAATATAGTGTACAGCTCAGGTGAGGCTCATAAGTCAACGCAGCTTATACACCAGCTTATATCGCAAGTGTGTAAGCTTTCTGGTATGCCAGTCCATGACTATTTCTTGGTCAATGGCGATATTGAGTTAGGGTGCGAATCGAGTTTTCCTGTGATATCCAGCGCTATAGTTGTAAAGAAGAAAGGTGTCTGGAGGTATGTCCCTAGTAGATTGACAAATAAAATAGCCAAATTAGTGCGGGCGAACCATGTGAAATTGGTTGTTTGCGATGGGTTGGGTGTTGCTAGATGTATGTTTCCTGTTTTAAAGGTAGATTCAGATTTAAAGCTAATTGTTGTTGTTCATGGTGTTGTGAAGTTTAAGCCTCAGGATTTAGCTAATTTTAATAACTATTGCGAAAGAGTAAGGCTGGTTTTTGTTTCTTCATCATTGGCGAAAAAAATGCAGCACTGTTATCCGGTATTAAGTAGGGTCTCTCATGTGATTGCCAATGCATTGAGCCCGGATTTTTCTCAGGAATTAGCCCCTAAAATTGATGCCAGATATGAGCTGGGGCTTCCGGCGGATAAAAAGCTTTACCTTGTGGCCTCTAGGCTCTCTGTTAAAAAAGATGTATCAACCGTTATTCGGGCATTTGCAAAAATTGTGGACGCAGAAAAGTATTTGGTGATCATGGGGGATGGCCCTGATCTGGCTAATTTGGAAAAATTGTCTGTTGACTTAGGTCTTGTGGGTAGCGTGATATGGTTGGGTTGGGTAAAAGATTCAAACCGTTATTTAAAGGCTTTTGATGTCTTCGTTTCTGCCTCAATATCAGAAGGTTTTGGTTTGTCCGTACTTGAGGCCCATGTGGCGGGTCTTCCTGTAATTTGTTCTGATATCGAGCCTCATAAAGAGGCGTTAGGCGAAAACGCCGCCTATTTCAGTGTAGGTGATAAAGAAGACTGTGCAGCAAAATTATTGGTAGATTTGCGGCCATTCACGAATTGTAGTCTCGATGTTAAATATCAGAAGTTTTGTTCAAGTTATCGAGAAATTTTGAGTTTTTAGTCTTCATTTTCTACGGAATGTTAGCTTCCAGAACAGGGTTTTCTGTGTTGAAAAAAAGTGATTGTTTTTTGTTGAGAGTACTGTGTTGATCGAGACTAGATTTAGAGAAAAAAAATGGATCATGCTTGTCATCTGGGTTATGACAATAGGATTATTTCTTCAGTTGGCGGGTAAAATTTTGTTTACCTCTGGTAGCGCTAATGGGGTCTATGTATATCTTTTTTTTATTATCCCCTCTGCAGTTGCATCGGTATGGTTGGCATGTAAACGTACTGAGTTTTTTTCGCGAGAAGTAAGACTTTTTTTGTTATCTTCAGCGATGTTTATGGGTGTTTGTTCTATTTCGGCAGCTTGGGGTGATGGCGAATATACAATTCTTTATTTATTGAAAAGAAGTGCGATTATTTTATTCTATTTGGTGGGAGTTATATGTTTAATCAGTGTTTCTGAATCTAAATATATTAAGACTTTTCTATTAATAGTATGTGTCGTTGCCGCGGTTGGGGCTGTTGTTTCGGTTGGTTACCAATTATTCGTTTTGGATAAACCTTTTGGTTGGAGGACCTTTCGGATAACTAGTATGGGCTATAAAGATTGGGTTTATCTTGGGCACCCAGTTATAGCTGGCGTTTATCTGGGGGTATTTGCCGTTATTTCTATGGCAGTTATCAGCCAAGAGAAATCTACTTACCGTTATGTCGCTATTGCAGCGCTTCTTGCAATGCTCCCATATATTTTTCTTACCTATTCAAGAACTGCTTGGGTGTCAGGTGCTATAGCCGGACTATTTTTGGTATTTAATACACGTAGTCGGGTGTTGATTTGGACTGCAATTTTTTTAGCAGTAGTTTTTTTAATGGTTGCTGGTCTATATTTCGAAGGCTTTGCTAAAGAGGTTACGGATAGGCAGTTTTCTGGTCGAGCCCAAGGTTGGGCCTGGGCAGTTAAACACCTAAGTGAAAATATTTTTCTAGGTCACGGGTACGACCATACATTTTGGAAGGGAAAGTTTCTCGTTCATGCTCATAACTTTTATTTGCAAGTAAGTTATGAGCAAGGTTTGGCTGGGTTGGCTACGTTGTTAGCTATGTTGTCGATTGTATGTAAAAGTTACTGGAGATACAGGGCGGACTCTTTGGTGTCTCTAGGGTTTTCTTTAGTTGTCTATTTACTGCTGGCCATGTTGGTTGATATTGATCACGTAATATCTCGTCCTGGAGTATATTGGACTATCTTTTGGTTTCCATTGGCGTTTACGTTGGGTGCTGTGAATCGCGTTTATTTACTAGAAAAAACAAATCGTTCTTTTAGTTCTTAAATTAGGAGGTGGTATTCAAGAGGTGCTTGGTCGTGGCTGCTATTTAAAAAACTGTTCATTTGATCGGGGTTAAGTTTGCAGCCTTTTTTGTGAAAATACCTCGAATTCATTGATTGAGGTTGTTTTTTAATAATGGCGCCATCATCCGTATAGCGAAATAAGTGGTTAAAATTTCTTATTTTTTGTTTGTCTGAAAGTTATTTCCCATAAAGCTTCATATCTGAGATATCAATCAACCCCAGTTCGTTCTCTGAAGTGTGAGCGATATTTCCGAAATGAAGCGAGCGGAAATAAACCCCCTTGTCATGGAGCTCGCGAAAGAATCGACCCAGCTTGTCAGCAAGAGTGCTATCAATGCCATTTCCTAGGTTCTCAATGTGGAGCCAGTCAGAGGGTAGCAATGTACATCGGTGCGACGAATTGCCGGCACACTATATATAGCGTTGATATTCAAGGTCGGATTGCCAAGTTTGACAAGTTTTGTGGCATTTTTGGTAAAAGGCTTTGAGTAAGGTGAAAGCCGAGCATTTGTTAGCAATCGTTTTACTCTAAACAGCTTTAGATAGATGCCATCTGCAAGGATCAATACCTTAGTGCCATGGGTATCAGACTCAATGACTTTGGCGCCTTCTCGCAGAGTTAAATGGTCTTATTTGGATAGTTTTTTCACTATGCACAGTACGATATTCAAAGAATATAGCAGTACTAAAGCTCTTTGTATGAAGAATAATCTAAGAATAACGATCTAATCTTAAGGGGTTTTGTTTTTTGGGCGCAGGTAAATAGTGGCTAGCTCATTGTATGAGTCTTCTCCCAGACGGGATTATACGAGTGAACCCCTGTGTTAAGATAGCCGCAACTAATGCAAGGACAAAATTCATGAAACTGGCTGTGCCTCGATTTGATAAAGCCCACGTCCTCGTTGTAGGAGACCTGATGCTGGACCGCTATTGGCATGGGGCCACCTCGCGAATTTCTCCAGAGGCCCCGGTGCCAGTGGTCAAGGTGGAGCAGTCCGAGGATCGTATTGGTGGTGCAGGTAATGTGGCATTAAATATTGCGGCTCTGGGGGCCGGCGCGTCTCTAGTGGGTGTTGTGGGGAAGGATGAAGCTGCAGAATCTCTCGCTAAACGACTTCAGTCTGCCGGTATTTATGCAGATTTTCAGGTATCCAACACCAAGCCAACCATTACTAAACTACGGATTATTAGCCGTCATCAGCAGTTGCTGCGGCTCGATTTTGAAGATGCATTTGAAGCGGAAGATTGCGATCAGTTGCCACAAAAAGTTGAGCAGTTGCTGGGGAATATGGGGGCGCTGATACTTTCAGATTATGACAAGGGTGCTTTGCAAAACCCGCAAGCGATAATTTCTTTAGCTCGTTATGCAGGCGTGCCTGTTTTGGTGGATCCTAAAGGTACTAATTTTGAATCCTACCGGGGGGCCACGCTATTAACGCCTAATCTGGCTGAGTTTGAGGCTGTGGTTGGTATTTGCTCAAATGAGCAGGCCTTGGTAACAAAGGGTGCTGAACTTCTAGATCGACTGGATATGGATGCACTGCTAATTACTCGCAGTGAGCATGGCATGACTTTGCTTCGGAAGGACCTACCTGAGCTGCATTTGCCCGCACGTGCGCGCGAGGTGTTTGATGTCACTGGCGCCGGAGATACCGTGATTTCGGTGCTTGCTACGGCGCTCGCTGCGGGTGCTGAACTCCCAGATGCGGTGGCAATGGCGAATATTGCTGCAGGTATTGTTGTTGGTAAACTGGGAACTGCCACCATTAGCATGCCGGAATTGCGACGTGCTATTTCTGAGGAGCAGGGTTCAGAAAGAGGTGTGGTCAACGAGGAGCAGTTGCTAGTAGATGTGGCGGATGCTCGTGCTCATGGTGAGCGTATTGTTTTTACCAATGGTTGTTTCGATATTCTTCATGCGGGGCATGTGGGTTATCTGGAGCAAGCTCGCAAGCAGGGTGATAGG
Organism: Porticoccus sp.; assembly: GCA_047635115.1. Taxonomy (GTDB): domain Bacteria; phylum Pseudomonadota; class Gammaproteobacteria; order Pseudomonadales; family Porticoccaceae; genus Porticoccus. Next base: position 20,576 of record JBLIJA010000006.1, read on the forward strand.
CTGATTTTGGCGGTCAATTCTGATGCTTCGGTTAAGCGTCTGAAAGGTGAAGGCCGACCGATTAATCCGGCAGCGCGTCGTATGGCCGTGTTGGCTGGTCTTGAGGCTGTGGACTGGGTCGTGTCATTTGAAGATGATACACCTGAGAGGTTGCTTGAGTTGATCAAGCCAGACATCCTTGTGAAGGGCGGTGACTACAGCCGGACAGAGGTGGTTGGCTGGGAAATCGTTGAGGGTTACGGTGGTGAGATTAAGGCGCTGGACTTCCTGGATGATTGTTCAACCACAGCAATTGTGGAAAAAATTCAGGAAAAGTAAGCCCTTAGCAAAAGTAAGTTTTCAGAAAAATACATTCTTAGGAAAAATAAGCCTTCAGATACCGAATAAACAGGGCTTAGTCTTATCGAGATACTTTGCCAACATTATCTGCCAAATGTTGTGGGTTAATGGTCCCCACAATGGCACTACTGACGCCAGCATGACTAAAAATCATATCAACACTCTTTTGAACAGGATCTTCATATGCTCCTAGTGCCGCATGACCACTTGCTAGCGCCTTTTTGATTAACACCCCTTTATTGTGATCACGGCAATAATCGATAATGGGAACCTCGGACTCATACTGTAAGTTCCAAGTAACCATTACACCATCTGATTGTTCTGCAGCCAGCAGCCCTCCAGCAATGGTCTTAGTGGACATACCAAAAGCCCGAATTTTTCCCTCCGCCTTAAGTTCAGCCAGAACGTCAAGTGTGCGGTATTCCTTAATGATCGCTTCATCATTGCCATCCGAGTGAACCAGTACAATGTCGATCACATCGGTGTTGAGGCGTTTGAGACTTCGCTCCACACTGAAACGGGTGTGTTCTGGTGTAAAGTCGAAGCGTGACAGGCCGCCTTCATATTCTTCGCCGACCTTGCTACAAATAACCCATTGGTTCCGCTGGCCTTTAAGTAGAGACCCAAGACGCTCTTCGCTATTGCCGTAGGATGGGGCGGTGTCGATTAAATTAATACCAAGGTCACAGGCTAACGCAATCAAATTGGCAGCCTCTCGATCATCGGGGATGGTAAAGCTGTTGGGATACTTTACGCCTTGATCGCGGCCAAGTTTTACCGTGCCGAGGCCGAGAATGCTGACATCTATGCCAGTACTACCAAAGGGTCGTTTGGGTAGCAAAGCTAATCTCCAAAAGCGATATCCCAAGGCGTTGGCGCCAAGGGTGGTCGTTCTAAAAATGAGAGTTCGGGCGCAGTGCCATGAGTGGGCCGCAGCCGTTGCTGTTGCAAAAGCTCAATCACTTCATCGGCCAAATTGGGTGATAGTGTCAGTTTGGTGGGCCAAGCAACAATAACATTGGGGCATTCGTCGGTAATGCTGGCGAAGGCTTTGTCGGGGCGAGCAAAACTTCGCTGCTTGGGTTCAGAACGATCCACGGGCAGTGTGGCCCATCGCGCTTCAGAGAGATCCACCCAAGGCATTAACTCCTCTAGCTCTTTTTTGGCGCTTGCGATGACGTTTTCTGGAGAGAGGCTTACGCCTTTTTCTGCCAATGTGCCACCCAAATACCAGACTTGCGTGCCGTCTTCACAGGGGTGGCTCGAAATTGTCAGGCGAGGGGTTGTTTCTGCGCCAAGGCAATGGCCGAAAAAGCGATGTGGATAGGCATGCTTCACCATGACCTGCTGTAGTGGTCGGCGCTGCATTTGTGGGGACTTAACACCAAGTTCCTGGAGCAGCGTTTCGTTACCCTGGCCAGCCGTCAGAACAAATTGCCCCGCTTTCAGTCGATAAACATGGCTATCGTAGGTGAAATCCAGTGATACTTTTTTGTCTGTAAGGTGGTGCCACTGTGCCTTGTCCCAGTCGATATGGAAAATTCGCTCTTGGCAATTATCGGCAAGCGCTTTCACCACGCTGGGTACATCCAGCACCATGTCTACCAGCTTATAGAGGCTGCCATTAAAGTCGTCGTGTTGGAAGATAGCGGGGCGGTCTTTGCTGCTAACTTTGGTCACTCGGCCACGAGTAGCTTTACTGGCAAAAAAGGTGGCCATCCTGGATAGAGCGCTGGTACTGGACCACATATAAAAATGGTCACTAAGGGTTGTCGCGCCCCTCAGATCTACGTTACCTGTTCCTGACATGCATGCCCGCCAGTGGGCAGGCATGTCAGTAATAGCCTCTGATGCCCCTGATAGGGTACCACTCAGAGTATATTTTATTCCGCCATGAATCATTCCCTGGCTAGCAACCGTCTGCTCACCGCCGAGTGCAGTTTGCTCGAACAGCAGGGCATTGTAGCCATCGTTTACCAGCCGATTTAGCAGCCACAATCCAGCAATACCTCCGCCGATAATGGCGACATCACAGGTTATGGTTTGGCGGACAGTATTAGGCATAAAGACGGGGTTCCTGGGTATGGGGTAGGCCGATCGTTGTGTTATTGCCAAGAGCAGGTAGTGGTTTGTTGGAACCCCTAACATTGCACATGGCGCACTAGTATACCCTGACCAATGGCTTTATGCTTTCGGCAAAACGAGGAAAAACCTTCATTGGTAACTATGGCACGCGCAATTTATTCACTGTTATTTTATCTGCTGACACCGTTGATTTTATTGCGACTATTGTGGCGTGGCCGAAAGGCGCCTGATTATCGTAGGCGCTGGTCGGAGCGGTTTGGCTTTGTGCCAGTTGTAGACGCTGGCCGTCAAGTAATTTGGGTGCACTCTGTCTCTGTGGGTGAAACGTTGGCGGCAGTGCCAATGATCAAACAGCTGCAAGCGCGGCATCCGGAAGCCCTGCTGGCGGTAACCACCATGACACCTACCGGCTCGGCGAGGGTGAAAGCGGTATTTGGTAGCAGTATTTATCATGTATACGCCCCTTACGATTTACCCGATGTATTGCATCGATTCCTGAACCGCATTCATCCTGATGTGCTGGTTATTATGGAAACTGAGCTTTGGCCAAATCTGGTACATAGCTGCCGGGAGCGGAACATTTCCGTTGTGGTGGCTAATGCGAGGTTGTCGGAGAAATCCGCAAAAGGGTATCAAACGTTCTCGAGATTGACGTTGCCGATGTTGCAGCGAATTAATTGCATTGCAGCCCAGCATCAAGATGATGGAGCGCGTTTTCTGGAGCTAGGATTGAGTGAGCGCCAGCTGGTCGTGACTGGCAATATCAAGTTTGATCTCAGCCTAGATGATAAAATAAAGACCAAGGCTCAGGTTTTAAAGGTCCAATGGCAGGGTGATTCAAAACGTCCGATATGGTTGGTCGCCAGTACTCATAGAGGAGAGGATGAAATTATCCTCGATAGCTTTGAGCAGGCTAGGTTGAGCTTTCCAGAGTTACTGCTGGTGCTTGTTCCTCGTCATCCTGAGCGGTTTGATGAGGTTTTCCAAAATTGTTCCCGTCGTGGTTTACACGTGGTTTGTCGAAGCACTGGCGAATCCCCTTCACTGGGTGATCAGGTGTTGCTCGGCGATACGATGGGTGAGCTGTTATTGTTTTTTGGTGCCTGCGATATCGCCTTTGTGGGGGGTAGCCTAGTGCCAGTGGGCGGACATAATCTAATCGAACCTGCTGCTTGGCAGGTGCCAGTGATTAGTGGTCCACATCTATTTAATTTTGTAGAAGCCTCACGGTTATTGCTGGAGGCGAAAGGTATGGTTATCTGTGAGAGGCCGAGCGTCATTGCCCATCAAGTAATCGAGCTATTGCAAAACCCAACATTAGCTGCAGAAATGGGGGCAGCAGCTAAATGGGTAGCGGACAATAATCGTGGCGCGCTGGACCAGTTGCTCGAAATTATCGAACAGCAGCTTTTAGGACACTGAGCTGAGGGTCTAGCCAAGCATTCAGTTGGTAAATATCCTCTGGGTTCAATTGGCCGGCAACCTCTTTGAGTCGAAGCAAGCTGGCGATGTAATCGTAGCGTGAATTGGCGTAGTCGCGGCGGGCTTGATAGAGATTCCGCTGTACTACCAAGACATCTACGATATTGCGGGTGCCTGCCTCGTAGCCGGCCTGAGTGGCTTCCAGTGCGCTATCTGCGGAGATGACAGCTTGATTTCGGGCTTTTACCCGTGCGGTGTTAGTGAGTACGAGCAAGTGCAGAGAGCGAGCATTTTTTACCGTTTCGCGCTCAGTGCCGATGTGCTTTTCCTCAGCCTGAATAAATTGCTGGTAGGCTTGTCTTCGTTCGGCACTGACCAGGCCGCCAGTAAATATCGGCACGTTGAGTTGTATTGACACTGTGTGTCCATCCCTATCAATCTCAGAAGGACTGGAAAAAAACTTACCGTCGCTTAGGTCTCTCCCGTTAAAGTCAGTATCCGAATTTTCATCATGGTATGACAACGCACCTGTCACGGTGGGCATGTGTTCATATTTTTTCGACTGAGCATTGTTGTTTGCGGCGTCTTGTTCGTGTTTGGCAATTTGTAATGAAAAATTATTTCTTAGAGAAAACAGCACCCATGCTTCCCGGTCAAGTGGCTCGGGTTTCACTACCGGAAAGCCAGGCATTAGGCCTGATAGTTGATCGTGAGTTTGTCCTGTCAATACGGTGATCCGCTCAAAGGCAATGTCCAGTGCTCCACTAATTTCTAGGGTTCTAACAGTAGTTGAGTCAAATGCAGCTTGAGCTTCATGTACATCAGTAATGGGGCGCAAGCCAACTTCAAAACGTTCACGGGTCTGCTCCAGCTGTCGTTTAAGGGCTTTTTCTTCGGCCAGCGCAGTTTCAAGATTTTCCCTGGCTCTCAGCACATCAAAGTAGATATCGGCAGAGCGAAGAATGAGCGATTGTTGGTCTGCAGAAAACTGTAATTTAGCCTGGTAGCTGAGCTCTTTCCCTCGCTGGAAGGTAAACCAAGCAGGCAAATCAAAAAGGGGCTGAGTGAGGGAGATAGTGTAGCCGTGAGAGTCGATATCGGTATCGCCATCTCGCCCAAATGTGCCACCGGGACCTCCACTCAGAACGGTAGTGGATGAGCCATCTAACTCTGTCTCCGAATATTCACCAACAGCACTGATCTGGGGCAGCAACCCTGCTCTGCTTATATTTTTTGATTCAGACCCTGCTAGATAAGCTGCTCGGGCCGCTCTTAGCTGAGGATCATTTTGTAAGGCCAGCTCATAGATGTCTGCCAGAGAGTCCCCCCAACAGGCCGTGACCAGCAGTATAGACGTTAGGCCAATGGTGGCCGACACAAGACGCATGCAGAATCCTTCCGGTGTTTTTTAGCTGACGGGGAGTCTATCAGATTTGTCAATACTGGACAGTGAGATAGCGGCTGTGTAGTGTGGTTTTATCGATATTTACGTAGCTAGCGCAAGAATTGAACTGATAAAAAATCGAGCAGGTAAAAATGTGACAGAGTGCAGTGATTAGTCGAGCAAAGATGCGTTACAAAGTAGATCTCATACGGTACATGGCAGATTGTGAGGCTAATTACGCGCGTCTGATGAAGTTGTTTTCAGATATAATGCAGTGTGATGAAAGAAGAGTTGGGTTTTACCATAATGGAGACCATGTTTTACGGCTACTGGTGTTGGAGCAGACCCGCTATACCACATTGTTAAAGCTTGAGCAGGAACCAGAGGAAACTGATGTAAGTCTCTGGTCCAGGTTACCAGTACTGACATTGAGGTTGTACCATGATGCCCAGGTGACAGAAGTCGTGTCATGTGAGGGTGTTCGCCAGCTCCGTCCGCGCTACGAGTACCCCAACAAGAAAATGTATCACCAAGATGAAAAGGCACAATGGAATTTGTTTTTAGGTGAATGGTTGTCTCACTGTCTTGAGTACGGTCATCACGTTGAGCCATTGTTTGGTGCCACGATCTAGCTGAAAGAGCTTGCTTAGTGATTTAGGTTTAGAGCGTTAATTTAGTGAGTTAGATGTGAGGGCCCTAGCGATGTAGCTAGAGAGCGCAATAGTAAAAACGGTGTTTCTTTCACCGATCATTAATACGGAAGGAAATGGATGGGGTCATCATTGCAGCAGAATAATCAGTTTAGCGACGGTATTGCTCACATTGTACAGCTTTCTGATTGTCATCTTGGCGGTAATCAGAGTTTTACGTTGGCCGGAATTAATACGTTTCACACTTTCTCTCATACTTTGTCTGAGATCGAGGGCCGTGACTCTACCCCTGACCTTGTTGCAGTTACTGGTGATATCGCTAGCGACGGCAATCAACAAACCTACCAGCTGTTTTTCGAGGCTATGGTGGCGAGTCAGTTACCCTACGCTTGGCTTCCGGGAAATCATGATGATTTTTCTCTCATGAATACTTCGGCCTTACCGTCTTTTAAGCGGTTGGTGGAGCTGGAACATTGGGTAGCCATTTTTTTGGTCAGTGCGGTTCCAGGTATGGTTTATGGGGAGTTGGCCGAGACTGAGTTGAAAGAGCTGGCAGAATTATTGGCATTGCATGAAGACAAAAATGTAGTGTTATTTGTTCACCATCCTCCGACCCCTATCGGTTGTAAATGGCTTGATCAGCAGAGCATAGTCAACAGTGATAAATTGGCTGAGCTTATTGCTCCATACAAAAATGTCAGAGCAATATTTTCGGGGCATGTGCATCAGGAAAATGAATCTGATTGGCAGGGGGTACCCGTTTACAGTACACCATCGTCATGCTTTCAATTTGCCAGCAACTCTGACACCTTTGAGCTCAGTGACTTGCCTCCAGGCTATCGTTGGATAGATCTTTATCCCGATGGTCGTATAGAAACAGGCGTAGAGCGCCTGAGCTATGATATGCAGGCGATGGATCGTAGCTGTTTAGGTTATTGATCTCTTTGCGGTGTTATCCCATATGCACTAATCTCGTTATAATGCATGCGCACCATAAATAATATTCCCATAGCGTTATGGTTCAGCGGAGTTCTGGTTCAGCGTGGCATTAATTTATATTCATGGATTCAATAGTTCGCCCGCATCGCTCAAGGCCAAGCAAACGGCCCACTGGCTTTCAGCCAATGCTCCAGATATATCCTATACATGCCCTGCGCTGAGCAGTAAGCCCGACTTGGCGATCGAGCAGCTACAAAGCCTAATCGAAAAGACTCCTGGCCCCATCGGATTGATTGGAAGCTCCATGGGTGGCTATTACGCCACCTGGTTGGGTGAAAAGTATGGACTAAAAGCAGTATTGATTAACCCGGCGGTCCGCCCCTGTGAGTTCATGCTGGAATGCTTAGGGGAAAACGCTAACTATCACACGGGAGAACGTTTCATACTGGAACAGCATCATGTGGAGATAGTGAGAGATCTGGACGTGGATTTATTTAAAAATCCAAAAAATTATTGGGTATTATTGCAAACGGGTGATGAAGTGCTGGATTATCGTCAAGCGGAGGCCAGATACGCTAATTGTTACCTGGCCATTGAGCAGGGCGGAGACCACAGCTTTCAGCACTATGAGCAACACCTGTCCTCCATCATCGATTTTTTACAACCATCACTGACGATTTTATGAGCAACTACACTGCAGAAGATATTGAAGTTCTTACCGGATTGGATCCCGTAAGAAAAAGACCTGGCATGTATACAGATACTACCCGCCCTAACCATTTGGCGCAGGAAGTGATCGATAATAGTGTTGATGAAGCGCTGGCTGGTCATGCCACTAAAATTGAAGTCGTACTGAGCAGGGATGGCTCATTGTCCGTCTCGGATGACGGTCGAGGAATGCCAGTAGACATACATCCTGAACAAGGTTTGCCTGGTGTGGAAGTTATTCTTTCCACCCTGCATGCCGGGGGCAAGTTCTCCAATAATAGTTATCAGTTTTCTGGTGGCCTGCATGGCGTCGGTGTATCTGTGGTAAATGCACTTTCAGTCAAACTGGAAGTGACGATCAGGCGTGATGGCAGCATCTATCGAATGAGGTTCGCTGGTGGTGAAAAAGTCACTGAGCTGGCAGTGGTGGATACCTGCGGCAAGCGCAACACCGGGACATTGGTGCGCTTTCAGCCCGACCCTCAGTATTTTGATACAGTCAAATATTCGATTTCTCGGCTGAAGCATGTGCTGCGGGCAAAAGCCGTGCTCTGTGCCGGACTTGAAGTAACATTCAAGGATGAAGCTAGTGGTGAAGCGGAGGTCTGGTGCTATGAGGATGGATTGGAAGATTATCTGCGGGGAGCAACGTTGGGCTGGGAAACAGTGCCTGTTGAACCATTTGTGGGTAGTTTTTCATCGGAAAGTGAAGCCGTAGATTGGGCGGTTCAGTGGCTGCCGGAAGGGGGTGAGTTAACTCAGGAAAGTTACGTTAACTTGATACCCACAACTCAGGGCGGCACCCATGTGAATGGTTTTCGCACCGGGTTGTTAGATGCCATGCGGGAATTCTGTGAGTTTCGCAGCCTGCTTCCCCGGGGGGTCAAGCTGACTCCGGATGATGTATGGGATAAATGTGTTTACGTGCTGTCTTCTAAATTGGTGGATCCGCAGTTTTCGGGGCAAACAAAAGAGCGACTCTCCTCCCGTGAGGCGGCAGCGTTTGTGTCCGGTATTGTTAAAGATGCTTTTAGCCTTTGGGTTAATCAACATACTGATGATGCAGAGCGTCTAGCTGAGCTTTTTATTAGCAATGCCCAGCGTCGCCTGAAAGCCAGTAAAAAAGTGGCACGTAAGCGTATTACCGCCGGACCAGCATTACCTGGAAAATTGGCAGATTGCTCCTCGGATAGCCCGGAAATTTGTGAGCTATTTCTGGTGGAAGGTGATTCAGCCGGGGGGTCTGCAAAACAGGCGCGTAGCCGAGAATTTCAGGCCATCATGCCGTTGAGGGGTAAAATTTTAAATACTTGGGAAGTGGATAGTCAGGAAATTTTGGCCTCACAAGAGGTGCATGATATTTCTGTGGCGCTGGGGATAGACCCTGCATCCGATGACCTCAGTAATTTGCGTTATCATAAAGTGTGTATTTTGGCCGACGCCGATTCTGACGGTTTGCATATTGCCACACTGTTATGCGCTCTGTTTGTACGCCATTTTCACGCCATGGTATCTGCGGGACATGTTCACGTGGCCATGCCGCCGTTGTATCGTATTGATGTTGGCAAAGAGGTGTTCTACGCCCTGGATGAAAGTGAGAAGCGGGGAGTGCTAGATCGTATTGCTGCAGAAAAAAAGAGAGGCAAGGTCAACGTACAACGATTTAAAGGATTGGGTGAAATGAACCCTATACAGTTGCGTGAGACCACCATGGCTCCAGATACTCGGCGATTAGTACAGCTGACGATTGAGGCTGGTGATGATACCAATCAGATTCTCGATATGTTGCTGGCTAAAAAACGAGCCAGTGATAGAAAAGCATGGTTGGAAGATAGGGGTAATTTGGCCGACATTTAACAAATTGTTCTATTGATAGCTCAGCGATTAAATTTCTTGGGGAGCCACAGTAAAGCCATAAACGTAACCGGTATTACTGTGGTAAAAAAGGAGAACTTTGCCGTAGACGATGTTCAGTCCGACAGGCTCCTTTTTATACGATGGCGGTTTTGACAAAAGTAATAATGTAATTCGCCAGATGGGAATGTCTATCTAGCGTGAACACGAGATGAAGGGTGAGCAGTTGGCATGACAGAAACAACAGTGACTAACGAAGCGGCTGAGCAGACACCCCTGCGAAGCTATGCCGAGAAGGCGTATCTGGATTACTCCATGTACGTGATTCTCGATCGTGCATTGCCAAATATTGGCGATGGTTTGAAACCCGTTCAGCGGCGCATTATCTACGCCATGAGCGAGCTGGGGCTTAAATCCACGGCAAAGTACAAAAAATCTGCGCGTACGGTCGGTGATGTGATCGGTAAATTTCACCCCCACGGCGACAGCGCGGCTTACGAGTCGATGGTGTTGATGGCGCAGCCGTTTTCCTACCGTTATCCGTTGGTGGATGGTCAGGGGAACTGGGGCGCACCTGATGATCCTAAATCTTTTGCTGCGATGCGCTATACCGAATCGAAGTTGGCAAAGTTTGCCGATGTGCTGCTGTCGGAGTTGGGGCAGGGAACTGCTAACTGGAAACCTAACTTTGATGGCACTATGGATGAACCGGAAATTTTGCCTGCCCGTGCTCCACACGTGCTACTCAATGGCACCACCGGGATTGCGGTGGGCATGGCGACAGATATTCCTCCGCATAATTTGAGAGAATTAGTGAGTGCGTGCATCCGCCTTTTGGAAGCGCCCAAAACGACTCTCAGGGAATTATGTGAGCATATTCAGGGGCCAGACTATCCTACTGAGGCAGAAATTATTACGCCCCGGGAAGAGATTATAAAAGCCTATGAAACGGGTCGTGGCAGTCTGAAGATGCGGGCCGTGTGGCAGAAAGAAGATGGAAGTGTGGTGGTGACCGCACTGCCGCACCAA
>JBLIJA010000007.1:0-28491 GCA_047635115.1 Porticoccus sp.
GCCCGACTCATTGCCAGTAGCATTATATACAGCCCAGCAAGTTCGTGAATTGGATCGAATTGCTATTCAGGATCGAGGTATTACAGGTATCAAATTGATGAAGGCTGCGGGACGCACTGTCTTTAATGAGATTCATCATCGCTGGCCAGGTGCACCTGTTACGGTATTTTGCGGCGCAGGTAATAACGGAGGAGATGGGTATATTGTGGCGGCCCTTGCTCTAGAGAACAGAGTGCCTGTCGAGCTTATACAGGTGGGGGCACCGGAAAAATTATCCGGTGATGGGCGAGCAGCCTATGAGCATGCCCAATCAGTCGGTGTGTCTATGGTGCCATTTAGTGACTGCCTGGATCTACAAGTTGGCGTAATAGTAGATGCATTGCTTGGTACGGGGCTTAGTGGCGACGTACGCGAACCTCTTGCTCAAGCTATAAGGCTGATTAACCACAGTGGTCTCCCCGTGGTGGCGGTAGATATGCCGTCGGGATTATCCAGTGATACCGGAGCTGCAGCTGAGCCAACAGTTGACGCCGAGGTAACCGTTACCTTTATAGGTTTAAAGCAGGGCTTATTTACGGGTCGGGGGCCAGCACTTTGCGGAGACATTATCTACAACAGCCTGTCAGTGCCATCAGATATTTTTGAGAATACTCAACCTACGGCGACTCAATTACAGCTGGAAGAGCTGATGAAGAGCTTTTCTCCTCGTCATCGTGATGCCCATAAAGGCGACTTTGGGCATGTCATGGTTATTGGTGGTGACAGGGGGCTTGGCGGTGCAGCGGCCATGGCGGCGGAAGCGGCATTGCGAACCGGAGCCGGACTAGTCAGTGTGGCCACAAGACCTGAGCATGTTTCAGCTATGTTGGCGCGTCGTCCAGAACTAATGGTAAAAGGGGTTTCTTCAGGGCAGGAACTGAATCCATTATTAGCATCTCCCACCGTGTTAGTGATAGGGCCGGGACTTGGGCAGTCGCCCTGGTCAGAGCAAATGCTTCAACAAGCTGTAGCGACTGGCTTGCCGATGGTAGTGGATGCTGATGCGCTGAACATCATTAGTGTAGGACGGGTGGTACCGAACCCTGACGGCGCCAACTGGGTAATGACCCCACACTCCGGGGAGGCTGCTCGGTTGCTGGACATCACTAATGCCGAGGTTCAGGCGGACCGATTCTCAGCTGTAAGAGCACTCCAAAAGAAATTTAATTGCCCTGTTATGCTGAAAGGGGCCGGCTCCCTGGTGTGTGTCGCTGACGATAAGCCTATAGGCGTCTGTACTGCTGGAAACCCAGGTATGGCCTCCGGTGGTATGGGTGACGTGCTAAGTGGCATAGTAGCCGCCCTGCTTGCTCAGAGGCTATCCCCGGAAATTGCATTACCGCTGGGGGTTTGTCTCCATGCAGAGGCGGCAGATTGGGCCTCCACTGATGGTGAGCGTGGTTTATTGTCGACGGACTTATTTGAGCCATTACGCCAATTGGTGAATGGATGAGCCAATCGTTTGAGAAAACCGTATCCAGTGAGGAAAGCATTGTTCATCTTGGGCTTGAATTGGGTGCTGAGCTGGGTAAGGCGCCACAAAATACAGCGTTAGTCTTTCTGGATGGCGATTTAGGTGCAGGGAAAACCACACTCTGTCGAGGTGTACTTCAGGCATTCGGTCATACTGGTGCGGTGAAGAGTCCGACCTATACCTTGGTTGAATCCTACCAGTTGGGTGATACTCTGCTCCATCATTTTGACCTGTACCGTTTAGGCGATCCCGAAGAATTGGAATTTATTGGTATCCGTGATTATCTCTATCAGGGAAATTATTGCCTCATAGAGTGGCCTAATCGCGGAGCGGGAATACTGCCTATACCAGATTTGGAGATTATGATAAGCGTAACCAAAATGGGTCGAAACGTACGAATTACTGCGGCCACAGATACGGGTAATCGTGTCCTATTGAACTTAGATAAAAAGAAGCGAGAAGAACAAGAATGAGGATAAGTGGTTGCTGAGAGTACGCAAGATTTGTTTGGCTTTTGTCGCCTTAGTGTGTGCTGGCGAGTCAGTGACAGCGGCCACCGTTAACGGTGTTCGGATGTGGCGGGCGCCAGATCATACACGTTTAGTTTTTGACCTCAGTGAGCCGGTGGCTCATAAGGTCTTTCCGCTAGAAAACCCTGATCGACTCGTGATTGATGTTGAAAGTACGTCATTTTCTGCTGATATATCCAGTCTTGATCTAGCTAAATCACCTATGACCTCGATCCGGACTGGTGAAAACAACCATAAAAACCTTCGGATAGTGCTGGATTTGAAAAAAGCAGTGCGGCCCCGTAGTTTCTCTCTGGCTAAAAATGAGCAATACGGCGATAGATTGGTGGTTGATCTCTACGATCATGACAAGACGACGATCAAGACAGTTGAGGACGTTGCGGCTGAAAATAACCAGCGGGATATTGTCATTGCTATTGATGCCGGCCATGGGGGGGAAGACCCCGGAGCTTCGGGACCTAGAGGTATTCGTGAAAAAGAGGTGGTGCTGGATATCAGCCGTAAGCTGAAGAAGTTATTTGATCAGGTGCCAGGGTATAAAGCTTTCCTAGTCCGGACTGGAGACTACTATATTCCCTTGCGTACACGCACTAGTATTGCGCATAAAAAGCGTGCAGATTTATTTATATCGATACACGCTGATGCGTTCAAAAAATCCTCTGCAAACGGTGCTTCAGTATTTGCACTTTCTCGGCGTGGCGCTACCAGTGAAACGGCACGTTACTTGGCGGGCCGTGAAAACCGTACGGATCTCATCGGAGGGGCTGGTAGTGTTAGTCTTGATGATAAAGATCATATGCTGGCCAGTGTACTATTAGATTTGTCGATGACTGCGACTCTTAGCAGTAGCCTTGAAATTGGTGCTGAAGTACTTAAATCTGTAGGTGGTCTTGCTCGATTGCACAAGAAGCGGGTGGAGCAGGCGGGCTTTATGGTATTGAAATCGCCCGATATTCCATCAATTCTTGTGGAGACCGGTTTTATTTCAAATCCGACGGAAGCCAAGCGGCTGGCCAGCCGAAGTTATCAGCAGAAAATGGCAAACGCTATTTTTCAGGGTGTGAATCGTTATTTTAACAATAATCTGCCAGTGGGCACGCTACTGGCCGAACGACGGGCTGGTAGTGGAAGCACTTATGTGATTTCTCGGGGAGACACCTTGTCCAGTATTGCAGCACGCCACAATGTTTCTATTAAAGAATTGTTGCGTCACAATGGGCTGAAAAACACCCGTATCCGGGTGGGGCAGCGTCTGAAAATACCAACCTCATAAAAAAGCTGACAACATAAAGAAAAGAGATAATGCTAAAAATTCATTTACTCAGTCCTAGGCTGGCTAACCAGATTGCCGCGGGTGAGGTTGTCGAGCGCCCGGCCTCCGTCATCAAAGAGTTGCTAGAGAATAGTATTGATAGCGGAGCTAGCCGTATTGATGTTGATGTGGAGAGCGGCGGTATTAAATTGATGAGGGTACGTGACAACGGTTGTGGTATTGGTGAAGAAGATTTGCCCTTATCTCTCAGCCGGCATGCCACCAGTAAAATTGAGCAGCTGGACGACCTGGAATCCGTGGCCACTCTCGGTTTTCGCGGAGAAGCCTTGGCCAGTATTTCATCGGTGTCTCGGTTAGCTATTACCTCCAATGAGCACGAGAAAGAACATGGTTGGAAGGCGGAAACCGAAGGACGTGATATGGCGGTGAATATTATGCCGGGAGCACATCCGCGAGGTACCACTGTTGAAGTCCGTGATCTGTTCTTTAATACCCCGGCACGACGCAAATTTTTACGTACAGAAAATACTGAGTATAAACGTATCGATGAAGTACTCAGAAAATTGGCATTGAGCAATTTTAATATCGATTTTTCCCTACGCAATAATGGCAAGGTGGTACACAATTTTCGGGCGGCAAATAACCAGCTGGAGCAAGAACGTCGTGTAGCCGCTATCTGTGGTTCCACGTTTATGGAAAGTGCGCTCTATGTGGACGTGGAAGCTGCAGGGTTAAGGCTCTGGGGGTGGCTGGGTCTTCCAACATTCTCTCGCAGTCAGGCCGATTTACAGCATTTCTTTGTGAATGGACGGAGCATACGTGACAAATTAGTCACTCATGCCGTACGGCAGGCCTATCAGGACGTGATGTACCACGGACGTCATGCCGCTTTCGTTTTGTATCTCGAGCTTAATCCAATGGATGTGGATGTTAATGTGCATCCAACCAAGCACGAAGTACGCTTCCGTGATAGTCGCACAGTGCATAATTTTTTGTTTCGAAGTTTGCACCGTGCGGTGGCAGATATTCGACCGGGAAATCAAACTTTAGAGGCTAAGTTCGATTTGCCGAGTCGATCAGATCGTGATGATGGACTCCAGTCGTTTGCACACCAACCGGCCATGGATTTGCGCTCTTCCCCACAGCTCTCTGCCGCGGCTGTGGCAGAGAACATGGCGATTTATCAGTCGTTACATGGCAATAGCCCATCTGCTATTCATACTTCTGCCATGGCGTCCTCCGATGGTGAGGTCCCACCTTTGGGGTATGCCATTGCTCAGCTTAAAGGTATTTATATTCTGGCGGAGAATACAAAAGGGTTAGTGCTCGTCGATATGCATGCGGCCCATGAACGTATTACCTATGAAAGAATGAAGCTGGCGTTTGATGCTGAAGGCCTCAGCTCACAACCATTGTTGGTCCCAGTTATTCTGGCGGTGAGTGAGCCTGAGGCAGGCATAGCAGAAGAGCATAAGGAATTATTCGAGGCGTTAGGGTTTGCTCTACAGCGTGCTGGGCTGGAAAGTCTTATTGTCCGGCAGATACCCGCCATGTTGCGCGATTCTGATGTGGAGCCACTGGTGCGGGATGTGCTCTCCGATCTGATGACTCACGGCACTAGTGACCGTATACGCCAGCATCTAAACGAGATTATGGCCACCATGTCTTGTCATGGCTCAGTAAGGGCCAACCGCAAGCTCGGTATTCAGGAGATGAATGCGCTGTTGCGAGATATGGAGGCCACCGAACGGAGTGGGCAATGCAATCACGGTCGTCCCACTTGGGCTCAAATGTCACTGGAGGAGCTGGATAAGCTTTTTTTGAGAGGGCGCTAATCAAACAAGCTTACTCAACATTTAACCGTCTCAATCTTTCATGTATTAACCGCATTTTTAAACAATGATCGACAACTTAAGATAGATTTATAAGAGATGGAGTTTCGAGCCGTTCTTCTCGCTCATGTGGCTAATCTCAGTGTGAGTGGGTACAGTGAATTGGCTGCTATTACTTTATCATTACCCTATGCGTTACCTCAGGAGGAGATATGCATGTCACGTGACAAGGTACTCGTGTTGCTTCTTTGTTTGTTCCCTATGGAATGACAACAGGTATGAGGGGGCAGTCCTTGGCATTACTGCAATCATGAGATCAAAATGTAGTTACTATTCCTGTGTATGAGCCAATAGGCCAGATAATCAAAGGCAAGCAATTTACTGAATTGCAAGGTGCGAGTACCCTTTATGAAGATATTGCCCGCTCGAGTCAATGTAAATTCATACAGGAGGGACCATTGTTAGGCCGTGGTGATGTTGATGAGCAAGTCGTTCAGTTGCGGGATTAGCTCAATTTACTTGGCGATATCAAAGAAAATGCCCCTTTTTTTGAACCACTTGAATTATTCGATCTTGAATTGTATGAAGCCTTGCGGGTCTTTTAAAAACGACATGGAGTAAAGGCCAGATGGTATTCTGGGGCCTCATGCTCGTCGATTACTGGATGTCCTTCCTCAGCAGAGAATTGCCCAGCTATTATTGGTCGGCGTACCCGTCAAACCCCGGTTTTTAGTGCTACGGTTCAAAATCGGGTGGTGAACCCATCGTGAAATGTACCCAAAAGCATTGTTTTCAGAGATATTTTGCCGCTATGGAAGGAGGACACGGCCTAATTATCAAAGCATAAACTATACAGGTTCTAGCCTGCTCGGAAATACCGAGAGTGATCGTTCCAGAAGAGCAGATTGATCCAGATACAATGTATCGAGGTGACCAATATCAGCGACTATAGGAGCCATCTGGAGTTCAAAATACACTAGGACGTATTAAGTTTCAGATTGCTACTAACAAGGGTATTTACCTGCATGATACGAAGAAGCCATGACTTTTTGAGGCAGACCAGCGGGCATTCAGTTCGGGCTGTATTCGTCGGGTGAAACCCCGGATGTTGGCGGATGTATTAGTCCAGTTTTGTAACCGTTTGGAACCCCAAGAGTTAGACGCGCTGTTTGATGATGAGGATACCCATAGAATTCGTCTCAGCAAGCCAGTTGAGCTACATGTCACCTATTGAACGCTTGGTTGGATGAAAACTGTATCTTGAATTTTACAGAAGACCTGTATCGTCATGACCTCGTTGAATCTGACCAAAAAAAAGCTGAACGACAAGTGGGGCTATATCTGAATTGATCACTTTATGTGCAATTCCGGGTCGCTGAGGCATAATCGCGCACAATAATGATAAATCAGGGTTCATGCCTTTAATTCGTACGTAAGCAGCGTTGCAATATTGTTAATGTTAAATTCACGCCGAACCTTCCTTCGTATGATGGGCGGCTTAACAGCCGGGCTTGCTGTTTCTTCCTCTGCATTTGGAAAAATTGCCTCTTCTCAGGAAAGAAGCATAGCATTTTAGAACTTACATACTGGTTAATCGCTCAAGACCACGTTCTATCTCGATGGTCACTTTCTACTTGATAGTCTAAAAGAGGTTAGCTACCTATTACGTGATTATCGAACGGATGAGATGTGTGATATGTCGCCCCAATTGAGCGATTTAAAAAATAGGTTGAGGGCCGCCAAACCATTCCATATTATCTCTGGATATCGATCACCAGCGACGAACAATATGTTGAGTCAAAAAAGTGGTGGTGTCGCTAAAAAGAGCCTGCACATGCAAAGCCAACAATATCCGCATCCATGGTGTTGAGATCAAGCATTAGCATAAAAGCGCGTTGTCTTTAAAGGTGTTGGCGTTGGTCTCTATTCGAATAGTGACTTTGTTCATTTGGATGTGGGGCGAGTACGTTATTGGGGAAGCTGAGCTATAGGCCTGTTAGGCTATGACCTGTGTTTAGTGCCCTATATCGTCTAACTCAACTCGGCACAACGGACACTGCTTAATTGGATGTACCTTCATGGCCATACTTAAAACCCATCTGAAACGATTTGATATGCTGTGCGGCATTACCTTGGGTCAAGCCTCTGGGGTGAAAAAACCCTGATCTTTTCGTTGCAACGCGTTATCGCTAGTGGGCTAAGCGGCTTGTAGCGCCCCTTTAACATGATTGCTTCATGGATCGGGTTTTCAGCGCTTACTTATTCCTGACTAGCTACCGGTGTTGCTGTCTGCTGTAGAGGCGTTCAGGGGGCGGTGAGCGTTGTTGTCACCATTCTTAAGGGCGAGACGCTGTGACTTCCGGTCCATAGCTTTCCAGTAGGTGCCCGTCCAAAAAGCACCCGCTTTCATGGTTCTAATGCTGTATGCGTGATAACCAACAAAGAGTGTTTCATCGTCTTCTACTTTGAAAACGTGTGCTTCTATACCTTCGTCATCTTCTACGTTTTTAAGAAGAATCCAGTCATCCTTTTTTACATCTGGGCGTTCCATAGTCTGTCCTGTATAACTCAACGTGTTTGAATACTTGCGTATCACAGCAAGGCTGGGAGCCGGATAGAGCCAAAATTTTCTGGCGTGCAAACGGTAGCCGGGCATTATATGGTTCTTTGAAGAAAGTATCAGTATTTCGTTCATTTTCAATGTTGATAGGAGTTTGTCTTATGTGCGAGGTTGTATAAGGACGGACAATAAAAAAACCAACTTTCGGTGGCCTCAATCTGGGGGGGGATAACAATTCATTCATGCAGCGGGTGAAAACTCAGTTGCAGCAATACATGATCCAATAGCACAACCAACACCGCTACTGATCCAGGCGTTGGCACCGTAAGCAAATAGGTCAAGAGAGGCTACAAACAAGACGCCACAACAAATCGCAAGCAGACAGGCAGCCTTCGGATTATTCATGATCCTTTTCCTCAATATCGTAAAAACGGTAACAGTGAGGGTATGTATGAATTTAATCTGTTTGACATTCCAGTGGGTTGATCTCAAAAATCGTGTTACCCAGTTCGCAAAAAGGGAATGGATGATTTGTTTTGTAATAACGATCAACTTGCACTTGAGACATAAGATTTAGTTGTCAAATCAATCATTTCGAATTGGCAACATTAATACTGCCATCGACTCCGACTCCGACTCCGACTCCGACTCCGACTAATAGAAAATAGAATTGTATAGGCGCGGTTTTATGGATTGCTTCAGCTCGAATTTCCTATGGATGAGGTATACTCCGTCGCCATGACTTTCCCTCAAAAAATTCTACAAACTGTCTTCGGTTATCCGTCTTTTCGTCCCCCTCAGGATGAGATTATTCAAACAGTAATGGAGGGTGGCGATGCGCTGGTGTTGATGCCGACGGGCGGCGGAAAATCTCTTTGTTACCAAATACCGTCTTTGCTTCGTTCGGGCTGCGGTATTGTGATTTCTCCCTTGATTGCATTGATGAAGGACCAGGTAGATGCTCTGCGCCAGGTGGGGGTGAGAGCGAGCTATTTAAATTCGAGTTTGGATTCAGTAACGGCTAACAAAGTGGAGCAGGCCTTGGTGGCTGGGGAGCTGGATTTATTGTATATCGCTCCCGAGCGTCTTAATCAGGAGCGAACGCTCTCTTTGTTACAGCGCTCACCTATTGCTTTGTTTGCTATTGATGAAGCCCACTGTGTATCTCAATGGGGCCATGACTTCCGTGCCGATTATTTACAGCTCAGTATTTTACATGAGAGTTTTCCCGACGTACCGCGCATTGCATTAACAGCCACCGCTGATGCGCGTACTCGCGCCGAAATTATTCACCGTTTGGATTTGGGTGAAGCCCGCCAATTTATTTCGGGCTTTGATCGCCCCAATATCCGTTATCGTATTGCACTTAAACATAATGCCAAGCAACAGCTGTTGCAGTTTTTGAAAGAAGAGCACTCAGATGATGCCGGTATTATCTATTGCCTGTCGCGTAAAAAAACGGAAGAAATTGCCTATTGGTTGCAGCAGCAGGGGTTTAACGCGCTGCCTTATCATGCGGGATTAGATACGGAAACCCGTGCTGATAACCAGTCCCGTTTTTTGCGAGAAGAAAGAGTCATTGTGGTGGCGACTATTGCTTTTGGTATGGGCATTGATAAGCCCGATGTGCGGTTTGTGGTCCATTTGGATTTACCCAAAACCGTGGAATCGTATTATCAAGAAACAGGCCGTGGTGGTCGTGATGGTGAACCCACTAATGCCTGGATGATTTATGGTCTTCAGGATGTGATTAAACTACGTCAGATGATGGCAGGGTCCGAAGGCAGTGAAGAGCACAAACGTGCAGAACAACATCGGTTAAATGCCATGTTGGGTTTGTGTGAAATTACCAGTTGTCGACGCCAAGTGTTATTAAATTACTTCGGTGATGTTCTACCTGAACCCTGTGGTAATTGTGATAATTGCCTAGAACCTGTGGATACCTGGGATGGGACTGAATCTGCCCGTATGGCTTTGAGTGCAATTTATCGAACCGGTCAGCGCTTCGGCGTAAAGCATGTGGTTGATGTGTTACTTGGTACTGAGACAGACAAGATTTCTCAATATAGCCATGATCAATTACCCACTTACGGCATTGGCAAGGCGCTGGATAATAATCAGTGGAGCTCGGTCTTACGTCAACTGGTGGCTCGAGGTTATCTCAGTGTGGATGTTGAGCGTTTTGGTGCCTTAAAATTGGAGGAAAAATGTCGTCCCTTGTTGCGTGGTGACGAGCAGATCGAGCTACGTAAAGATAGTAAGAAAAAAGAGGCTAGGCGGCTGACTAAAACATTCCAATCGGAAGATATGGATGTTGCCCTGTGGGAAGTATTACGAGAGTGTCGAAGGGAATTGGCCGGAGAGCAGGGTATACCCCCTTACATTATTTTTCACGATCGAACCTTGCAAGAAATGTGCGTTACTGTGCCACATAATATGGGTCAGTTTGGTAAGCTTGGTGGGGTCGGCGAACGGAAATTGGATAAATATGGACCTGCTTTCTTGCAGGCTATCAGCGAGCACTTGGCAAGTAGATAAGACGTTTTTTTATGTTGTGTGAATATCCCGGTCGTTACCATTAGTAGGGGCGCCAGAATCATCAGTGTTCCCTTGATCGAGAAAGCCGTCGAACTCCTTTGGTTTCTCGGTTTTCCATTGGTCACCGATGATAGGGTCTTCTTCAGACTCAGCGTTATTTGTCAGTCGCTCCCACGGGTAAGTTTTGAGGGTAGACTCCTAGTTGATGAAGGCCCCAGCCCAGGGCCACTTCACCTAGCTTAAGCCACCAGATCAGAACAATAAGTCCACCGATGACAGGGATGCTGTGTTGGATAGAGGTGATTTTATTCATCACCTACTAGTATTGTGGAGCAGGCAAATTTTTTAAAATGGCCTAGTGAAGTGCCCCACCTAAAAAGCGGCTTTAGGGTTAACCGTACTGGGTTGATTCTTTTTGTATGTGAGGCTTTTTACGGGAGCTGTCGTTTTTTGAGACAACATCATTTGTGAATGTATAGAATCATCATAGTCCACTAACTTTTGGGGCTCACTAGGGCTGCCTATCCAACGTTCGCGTTTGATAAAAGTGTCTGATACCAGTCTGCGTGTAGGATCCAATCCATCAAAACTAATGCCTATCATGCGGGGTAGTATGTGCATGAAGTCGGCGCTTGAGAATGGTTGGTGTACATATCTTCCCCACTGAGTTCCTTGGGAGCCATTTTTCCATTCTGGCGAGGCCCAAGTGATGAACGACACCGTATAAATAGCGGGTGATGGCGTGCCCTCATTGCTGCCACAAAATAATTTTTCTTCGTAGTCGTACACCTCTTCTTCGTGATCAGAAAAATACACCAGTGATGCTTTGTCATTGTGTGTTCTTAGGCTATTTATCAGTGTGACGACCACGTGATCATTATAGAGAATGGAGTTGTCGTAACTGTTGTATTCATCTAGATTCCTTGTGCCTAATCATGACGGGACATGGCCGTTATCAATAAATTTTTTAAATGCGGCTGAATAGCGGTAATGATATTGTCGATGAGTACTAAGCAGGTATACCACAATGAACTTTTTAAACGTTGATTGTGCGAGCGTATTAACGAATGCCTCAACAACGTTTCCGTCATACAGACGGCCATTTTGTTTACGGTTGTTGTTGAGGTAAACCTGTTGATCAGTCATTTGTGAAAGTGTGATCAACATGGTGTTTCGTTGTGTTTGCTGGTTGGTGATCCAGGTGATGTCATAACCGGCCTGTTTCATCATGTTTATCAGAGTAGGCTGCGTAAAGAAAGCCTCTGGGTGCTTCGAGTCAGCAAACGATAGTACTTGTTGTAAGACTTCAATGGTGTATGGCCTCGTCGTGACAACATCGTTGAAAACGGTGAGCTCATCCCGCATGGCATCCAGCTGTGGCGTGGTGGCCCGGGGGTGGACGTAGAGGCTCATTCTCTGTCGATTGGCCGATTCTCCAATAACTAGCACTACGGTCTCGGGCATAGTGTTTGTATCTACTTCAAAATTTTCCAAGGGGGATAATTTATGATTGTCAGCCAACAGAGATTTCATCTTGGCTAGTTGTTCGAGATATCTACGATAGGAAGCGACTAGATTCCATGGGGCTTTTGATTCCAGTCGAGACATTAAGTGTTGGTTGGCTTGGGTAACATTTTTCTGCAGAACAAGGGTGCTAAGGAATGGCCAGCCTACCATCAGGGAAAATATAATGGCGTAGGAAGAGCGCCATTTTGGCGCCAGTGGGAGGGTGGTTGGCATTAGGCGCCACAGTATTAATGGGATGGCACTGTAAGTTGCAAAGACTAGTACATGCCATCAGCGTAAGTAGGATGGGATAAATTCACTACCTTCTGCCGGGTTCGACTCAAAAATGATAAAGATATCGCTTTGGGAAAACTCTTGACCATAGATTAACTAATACCCCAAGCTCACAAGCGAAGCCAGCCAAAGAGCCGAGCCAATACAGCGGCGATAGGCTTGATGTAACTTGGTAGCAGCAAGACGCCATATAACGCTCATTAGCAAGGCATCGCGGAGGCCGTTTGATCCTGCCATTCCAGAGAAATATAACTCTATCTGAATAGCAGCAGAAAAATAACAAAAGTAGAGGTAGACATAAAAAATCGGGTGGCGCTGAGAAAAAGTATGCATAGGGATTCAGTCGATAGTTAATTGAAACTATGGCTGAGGAGTTTAGTGGCCGTTTCTTAAGAGAGACTTAACATGAATCAGTTAAGGCTGACCCCAGTCACTGCAATCTTCGGCATCATCCTTCGACTGACAGGACTCAAAAAGTGAAGGACAGCTATCATTTTAAAAGCGGATGATCATCAGGTAACTGCTTGGTTATCCAGAGTGCTAGCTTATGTTTCATATGCTGGATATCCAGCTGGGCTTTTGCCAATGGCTGAATTAGTTTGTCGTGTGCTAGCAATCGGTATACATACTCAATTTTGTCTTTGGCGGAATCAGTTTTATCAAACTTCGCAGCACCACGTTTTTCGGCATATATTATGCCGATTCTGAGGGCTTCTTTTAACAATTCATCTTCGTTTTTCTGCTTAGACATATGTCTTCCTTAAAAAATACGGGCTAGTTATTGCAACCGTTCAATCCCTGATCCATATGTTCTGCCGGGAATTCTATGTTGACTGTACCGACAATCGTTGCAGGTACCCCAGCAACGATTGAATGGGGTGGGATATCTTTTAGTACAACACTGGCAGCCGCAATTTTTGACCCTTCACCAATTTCAATATTACCGAGAATTTTTGCTCCGGGGCCAATCAGTACACCTCGGCGTACCTTGGGGTGTCGATCACCTGAGTCCTTACCTGTACCACCTAGTGTCACCGATTGGAGAATGGAAACGCAGTCTTCCACCACAGCCGTTTCACCGATCACGATACCTGTTGCATGGTCGAACATAATTCCCTTCCCTATGACTGCTGCAGGGTGGATGTCCACACCAAATACCACCGAGATACGGTTTTGTAATACCTGCGCCAGCGGCTTTCGCCCCGTTATCCATAACCAGTGGGCAGCACGCCAAGCTTGGAGCGCGTGGAACCCCTTGTAATAGAGAAAGGCGGAGGCGGGACCTTGGCATGCAGAGTCACGGGTGTTAATCGCGCAGATGTCGCCGTTAACTTGGTTCTCGATGATGGGGTCAGAGCTGAATGCTTCATCGAATACTTTTTGTAGCATCAGTGCCGGGGTTATTTCGCCCCCTAATTTTTCAGCCAGTAAAAAACTTAGCGCTGCAAGTAACGAGCTATGTCTTAGGATGGTGACTTGTAGAAAACTGGTCAGCACGGGCTCAGCATCGGCAATGGCATGGGTTTCCTGCTGTATTTGTTCCCAGAGGGATAGGCTCATAATAGTAGCTGTTAGTTGATAATACGATTGGACATTATCGGGGTCGCACCACTATTTATCCAGCGGTGTGCGCGCCAGGCACCATATTTCTACATGATGAGATCCGGCTTTCCGGAGTAATCGAGATAGTTGGACATGGTGCTGCCAGTGGTGACCACATCATCAATTAGAGCAATATTTTTTCCTTCGATGTCGTGATTAAGCCGAAAAGCGTCCTTGAGGTTATTTAACCGCTGTTTTCGAGACAAATCCTGTTGAGAGGGTGAGTGCTTCTGACGTAAGAGTAATCGGTTATCAACGAAAATCGAAAGCCGCGTACCAATATGGCGGGCTTACCAATAAGCCTGACTAAATCCGCGAACAAACTGTCGCCTCCAGTGAAGGGAGCGGGTGCTATGAGATAGGACGGCGCTTCCTGTGCATTTATGTTGCGTAGTAGTAATTCAGCCAGTATCGAGCCTCAGGTGAATTGACCTCGATGTTTGAAGCTATTGATGAGAGTGTCGATGGGGAATTCATAACGCAGCGGTGCAATACAGTGGGAATAGTCTGTAGGGCTGGTCAAGCACTTTCCGCATTGAAACCCAAAGACAGAGCTAGTGCGGGCAGTGTTTGCAAGGGTAAGTCGACTTCGCTCTCCCGGCATAGGTTCAACGGGCGATTTGATAGTGTGCCGCAGAGCAGGCAGCATCCGGGAAACAGGTAAAAACTGCCACACTGTAGGGCGAGAGTCCAGTGGGGGATAAGGGTGGGGATAGCGTTATTTTTTACCATGGCCGTTAACCTAAGACCTTTTTTTGGTTGACAGTGAGTTTGTCGCATCTATCATAGTGGGCCAAGTAAAGAATACGAGAGTTGTTCAATGCCCGCCAGTAATGCAGTTTCTACCCGTCAAGATTGGACACGAGATGAGGTTTTAGGGCTGTTTAATCAGCCATTTAATGACCTATTGTTCCAGGCTCAGGTGGTGCATCGTCAGCACTTTAATCCCAATGAAGTGCAGTTGAGTACACTTCTTTCAATTAAGACCGGAGCTTGCCCGGAGGATTGTAAATACTGTCCTCAGAGCAGCCGTTACGACACGGGTTTGGAAAAAGAAAAGCTGATGGCTGTTGAGCAGGTCATCAAAGAGGCCAAGGCCGCTAAGGCCTCGGGTGCAACCCGGTTTTGTATGGGTGCTGCTTGGCGTTCTCCCAAGGACAAGGATCTGCCTTATGTGGCCGAAATGGTTCGCGAAGTAAAATCGCTGGGTATGGAAACCTGCATGACCTTGGGTATGTTAAAAGAAGAACAGGCTAGAATTCTGGCCGATGCTGGTCTGGACTATTACAACCACAACCTTGATACCTCACCGGAATACTATGGTCAAGTGATTACAACTCGTACTTATGAAGACCGTCTGAATACTCTGGGTAATGTTCGGAAAGCAGGAATGAAAGTCTGTGCCGGAGGCATTGTGGGTATGGGTGAGGGCAAAAAAGATCGGGCTGGGTTGCTGATGCAGTTAGCGAACCTCCCGCAGCAACCAGAATCTGTACCTATTAATATGCTGGTCAAGGTGGCGGGTACGCCGCTGGACCAACAAGAAGATTTGGACCCCTTTGAGTTTATTCGCACCATTGCAGTGGCGCGTATCATGATGCCCAGATCCCATGTTCGGTTGTCAGCTGGTCGGGAGGAAATGAATGATCAGATTCAGGCGATGGCTTTTATGGCCGGAGCCAATTCCATCT
Organism: Porticoccus sp.; assembly: GCA_047635115.1. Classification (GTDB taxonomy): domain Bacteria; phylum Pseudomonadota; class Gammaproteobacteria; order Pseudomonadales; family Porticoccaceae; genus Porticoccus. The sequence goes on from JBLIJA010000007.1 coordinate 15,340, forward strand.
TCTACTGTGAAAAACTGTTGACTACACCCAACCCAAAAGCCAATAAAGATAAGGAGCTGTTAGAGCGGTTGGGGATTAAACCTGAGTCGCATCCAGTTGAGCGGGATAGTCAGGAGGACGAGGCTGTACTGCACCAGGCGATGGCTGAGACCGACCAATTATTTTATAACGCAGCCAAGTAGGTCGGTCGTCAGTTAATATGTCTTCTTCAATGTCATCGTTGATGGATTTAGCGCTTCAAGTCAAGCTAGATCAGCGCAAGGCCGATAGCCTTTATCGGCAGCGCCACATTTTGGAATCGGCTCAGGATGTTCAGGTACAAGTGGACGGAAAAACCTGCGTGGCCTTTTGTAGTAATGACTATCTCGGGCTTGCTAATCATCCAGCTGTAATCGATAGCCTGCGTCGTGGAGCAGAAACCTATGGCGTGGGTAGTGGTGCTTCTCATCTTATCTATGGCCATTCTCACGAGCACCATGCTCTTGAGGAAGAGCTGGCAGCGTTCACTGGTCGACCAAGAGCACTACTTTTTTCCACGGGTTATATGGCTAATCTGGGAACGATCCGAGCCTTAGTCGATAAGGGTGATCATGTCTTTGAGGATCGTCTCAATCATGCATCCTTGCTCGATGGCGGTTTAGCCAGTGGTGCCCGGTGTCATCGTTACTACCATGCCGATATCGATGATCTGGAGCGACGGATGAAAAAAGAGGCTGGCGGACGAAAATTGGTGGTCACCGACGGTGTCTTCAGCATGGATGGTGACCTAGCTCCTCTCCCTGCACTAGTGGAGACCTGCCAACAACACAATGGTTGGTTGATGGTCGATGATGCCCATGGTTTTGGGGCGCTGGGGAATAGTGGTGGAGGTGTTGCCGAACATTTTTATTTGGACGTCAATGAGCTGCCAATCTTAGTGGGCACGTTAGGAAAGGGATTTGGAACATTCGGAGCATTTGTTGCGGGTTCTGATGCTTTGATTGAAACCTTGATTCAATATGCCCGTACTTATATTTATACCACGGCGCTGCCGCCGGCGATTGCCTCAGCCACTCGTATTAGCTTGAAAATCCTACAGCGTGAAACGTGGAGAAGAGAGCAATTAAAAAGTTTAATTGAGCGCTTTAGGTCGGGGGTCGAAGCGTTAGGCTTGGAGTTAATGGATTCCATTACGCCGATTCAGCCAGTATTGCTCCACGATGATGAGCTAACTCACAAAGTGGGTGAGCAACTACGTGCCAAGGGGTTTTTGGTGGGAGCCATTAGGCCGCCTACTGTGCCTGTGGGAAGTGCGCGTTTGCGCATCACGCTTTGTGCTGAGCATACCGAGGAACAGGTAGATAGACTGCTCGATGCTTTGGATAAAACCCTGGTTGATCTCAGGAGTAAAAGCGGATGACGGCTTCGATAGTCCATAAAATTTTACCAACTCAGTTAGCGGTTTATGATTACCCTTGTTGTGGTCATCCGATCCAACCCGAGCCGTTGGTTCTTCTGCATGGCTGGGGTAGTGACAGCCGTATTTGGCAAACAGTACGTCCCGAATTAAAGCGGCACTTACATGTGATTGAGATAGATTTACCCGGGTTTGGTCAAAGCCCAGCCTTAGAGCAGGATGACCTCGACGACTATTTGGATGCTATTAACGTAGTATTGCCGCCACGCTGCACACTATTGGGTTGGTCCTTAGGTGGCATGCTGGCCACGAGACTCGTTAGTCGTTACCCCGAACGCTTCAATAGTCTTATCACGATTGCCAGTAATGGCTGTTTTGTACAGCAGACTGATTGGCCATGTGCGATGCCAGCCAAGGCTTTCTCTGAGTTTTTCACGCTATTTCAGCAGCAACCAACCCTTTTTTTGAAGCGTTTCCATGGTTTGCAATGCCGTGGTGACAAATTTGAGCGGCAGCTACTTAAAACCTTAAGAGAAACATTTCATGGTTTCTCTGATGCCGCTGGAAATAACAGCTGGCAGAGAGGGTTGGCGTTACTCTCTGAAATGGATAACCGGGAACATTTGCAATCGCTTAAGGTTCGGGGGCTGCATATCTACGGTAATGCGGACCAGCTAGTGCCTGTTTCCGTAGTCAGAGAAGTTGAGTCATTGAGCCACGGTCAACAGATAGAAGTTCTGGAAAATACTGCACACGTGCCTCAGTTGAGTTGCCCTGAACAGCTGGTTTCAAGAATCTGTCACTTTTTGCAAGAGGGTCGTTATCACCTGGATAAACAGAGGGTGGCAAATTCTTTCAGTCGTGCTGCCAGTAGTTATGATTCGGTAGCCCGCCTACAACGAAAAGTGGGGCAGACGTTACTGGATTTTATGCCAGAGGAGCTCACGTCATATCAGTTCAAGCTAGGCCAGCGCAAACCAACTCAGGTGGTCGATCTGGGGTGTGGTACGGGGTATTTCACAGAGCTATTAGCCAATAAATACCCCTCTGCCGAATTGGCCGGTATTGATCTTGCCCAGGGGATGCTGGATTTTGCTCGTACTGAGCACACTGTAGCTGCAGCCTGGTTACGTGGCGACGCAGAAAACCTACCTTTGGCGGACAAATCTGTGGACCTCATATTTTCTAACTTGGCATTTCAGTGGTGTGAACAACTGCCGATGTTAGCCTCTGAAATTGCACGAGTATTAAAACCCGGGGGCGTTCTGGCATTTACCTCCCTAGGGCATAAAACACTCTTTGAACTACGCGATTCCTGGGCTGAAGTGGATGACTACGTACATGTAAACCATTTCCTAAACACGGTTGACTGGCGAGACGTGTTTATTGAGGCCGGAATGGACTTTCAGCATTTTGAAGCGAGCTCTTGTGTCTTCGCTTATCGGGACCTTCGACATCTGATGGGTGAGCTCAAGGGGCTAGGAGCCCATAACGTTAATATGGGACAGAATCGAGGGTTGACTGGGCGTGAACATATTAGGAAATTAGTTAGTGCTTATGAGCAATTTCGTAATACACAGGGAGAGTTACCCGCTACCTGGGAAGTGATTTACGGCGTGGCTCTTTGCCATGTCTAGCGCCTACTTTGTTACTGGTACCGGCACGGGTGTAGGGAAAACACTGGTGACTGCTGGTCTATTAGCCGCCGCACGACAACGGGGAATGAGCACTGCTGGTCTTAAACCCGTGGCAGCCGGTTGCGAGTTAACCGATGAAGGATTGCGTAATGAGGATGCATTGGCACTGCAGGCACAGACTACCTTACCCATCAGCTATGAACAGGTTAATCCGGTGGCACTGGAGCCAGCTATAGCACCACACATAGCGGCTGCTGAAGCGGGACGTCGTTTGAGTGCAGATCGGTTGGCTGGGGTTTGTCGGGGAGTAATGATGCAACGCCCGGACCTAACCCTGATCGAAGGAGCAGGGGGTTGGCGGGTACCACTGAATGACCGTGAAACCATTGCTGAGCTAGCGAAAATAATGCAGTTGCCCGTGATACTGGTGGTGGGTTTGGATCTTGGTTGTATTAATTCAGCATTATTGACTGCCGAGGCTATTCAAGGGGATGGTTTGGTACTTGCGGGTTGGGTCGCCAATCAGGCGGTACCGACAATGGACAGGTATAAGGAAAACCTAGACACCTTGCAACGCTGGGTCCCCTGCCCCATGATTGGCAACGTTCCGTATCGGCCGGGGATAGAGGCTGCGGAAGTGGTAGAACACATGAGACTGGAGGCTCTACTGGGGCAAGATACTGTAAAGTAGTGAAAGCAATGCAAGCAACGAGAAATTAATAGGACAGCAATTGCTATGGGTATGAGAAACGAAGACGAGTACACCGAAGAAGACCTGGCTCGAATTAACGAGGCGCTTAATTCCGGTGTTCATTCTGTGGAGCGAAAACCTTTTCGGTTTAGCTTATTGTTCTTGTGGTGGATTGTGGTAGCAGCCTTGGGTGCCGCGAGCTGGTATTTGGCTGAGTTGGCAGGTGTTGTTTAGCCTCAGAAGAGTTGTGGGCAATATTTATAACAGCCCAACATATGCTGGGCTGTTATTTTAGGTGTACTGCCTATTCATAATTGAATATTGCAGAAGTCTATTTAGACGTCCTTTACCCTAACCATTAGCTTGCCGGTATTTTCACCGGTATAGAGCTTTTTAACGGTTTGCAGTGCGGTCTCCAATCCATCGGATACATCAAGACGAGCTTTTAATTTACCCTCAGCCATCCATTTCACAAGTGCTGCCTTTGCTTCTGGGTAGCGATCCATGTAGTCGAGAATAATAAAGCCTTGAATCTTTAATCGATGCATCAATATCAGGTCATAGTTATAAGGACCCGGTACGGGTTCTGTTGTATTGTATTGAGAGATCAGCCCACAGGTGGGGATCCGGCCAAAGAGGTTCATTAGCTTCAGGCAGGCATCGAGAATTTTACCGCCCACATTGTCGAAGTAAACATCGATACCATTGGGGCATGCGCGGGCTAGTGCTTCTGGTACGTTCTCAGTTTTGTAGTTAATAGCCTCGTCAAAACCTAAATTTTCCTTGATCCATTGGCATTTTTCATCACTACCCGCCAAACCAACCACATGGCATCCCTTAATTTTGGCAATCTGACCTACCAGCGAGCCCACCGCGCCTGCCGCTGCGGAGACCACAACGGTTTCTCCGGGTTTTGGCTCGCCAATGTCGAGTAGGCAAAAGTAGGCGGAAGGGCCTACCAAGGCTAGGGTGCCAAAGGCATCGATGACGGGTACATCACCCGTGTCTCCCAGAAGGCCAACAGTTTCGGGTGTGCCTATTTGGTAATCCGCCCAGGTACCAATGCCACTGACAATATCGCCTTCTTTAAAGGCTGGAGAGTGACTTTTAATCACTGTGCCACAGACGACACCTCGCATGGGAGCATTGAGCTCTACCGGAGGCATGTACTGTTCAATATCACTCATCCAAATGCGATTAGTGGGATCCAGAGACAGGTAGTTCAGTTGAAATACACATTCGCCCTCTGCGGGTTCCGGAATAGCTTCATTTTCAAGGCTGAGGACATCGTCCGTGATGTCACCTATAGGGCGATTACGTAGTCGCCACACTCGGTTGGTTTTGGGCATCAATATTTCCTCATTTAAGTAGTGCTAATAGAGTGACATTTATTTGTAATGGTAAAAAACTAAACAGGCTGGTAGGCAGCCTTAAGCCATTACAGTTTAGCCTACCATTTACCGGGTACGTTATCGAACAATGAACACGTCATACTTCACATAACCCTCTTCTCCAAATTGAATTTCAACCATCTTGTTGACAGTCTGAACTTCATTGAGCCAGGCATATTTTTTAGATGATGTTTGAAATGTCGGTGCCGCAACGAAATAGGGAATATCTTTATCGGTGAGTAGTTCGCCATTGGTTAGACGCTCAGCGCTTTCTTCCGAGTTTTTGATAATGCCGTTGTAGGAAATATAGATATGGGCGCCATCATCGGTTTGGATCAAGCCCTTCACATCCAGACGAAATACGCCCGACGGCATAATACGCAGCCAGTCAGCACCCGGAGCAATAAACTTTCCGCTGATATTTGGACCCTGAACCCAGCCGCCAGGCCGAACATTAGCAATCATCATTCCGTCGTCAATGGCCACAGGTGGATCAAGTGGTGCCAAATAGGTCATTATATATTCTGTTGTTACTTGAGTGCTGGGTACAGACGGGCAATTATTTTCCATGGTGTGCTCCTGAGTGAATTTTTATTAGAGAAGTCTGTCCGTAGAAAAATAAGTCCGTCCGTAGAAAAATAAGTTCGGATAGTAAGCCTGTCTGGCCAGATACAGGAAAGTACTTTTGTAATCAATTAGTTCCATTTGGAATTTTAGTGAAACTCTGTCGGTAGAAAATTGTACGACAGAAAAAATTATTAACGAATAAGTTTGATCCATTCGCCGGATTTTGGTTCACCTGCGGGATAATAATTATTGATGATCCGTAATTCATCTTCACCGTATTTACCTAGCTTAAGGTGGCGGGCAAGCCGGGCGAAGCTGGTATTTTCTGTGGCTTTAACGTAATGAATTGTTTTGGGTTTGCGTTCTATTAAGCCGCGCTTTGAAATGGGGCGGAAGCTTTTGATTATTTGGTGAAAATCACTGTTAGCATGATCTTCATCGGCCCCTGGGTCAATTTGGCCACGAAACACGTAAGCTCGACGGCCATAATAGATGACGGCTAGGCGTTGGTCAGGTAAACCATTTTCACCAGGTACAAACCCAGTATGTCCCTTGAGCCTAAACTGTAGCAGGGCCTCAGATTTTTTAATGAGCGGTATATTTAATTGTTTTTTTATAAAGTTTTCAGGCGTTGCCAGAGAACGCTTCATAATAGTGATATCGATACGAGCGTTGTCCTGCGTATTTTTTGCTTGGATCAACTGTGCCTGCTCACTGAAACGCCATTCCTCTGGAGAGTACACTTGAAAGGCCAGTGTTTTATTTTGATAAACATTATCCGGTAATGAACTTGTTTCATAATTTTTCCCCCAGACCATGCCTTCTGTTGCAACTCTGAATGGAGTGATGTTTTGCTCGGCATTGTTGTTTTTTGGGAGACTTCCAGATTTACTTACCACCTCACGGAGGCGCTTATCATTGCGTGGGTGGGTGGAGAATAGGCCGTGGTAGGTTTGTGTTTTTTTGCCGTACTCCTGTGCACGCTGGTTCTCAAAACGTTCATGATCTTTGAGTAGTGATATAACGTCGATCATAGCCTGTGGATCGTAATCGGATTGGAAGAGATACTTGCTGCCCAGTTCATCGGCTTCTAGCTCCATTTCCCGACCGTAACCACTGACCATGGACGTCCCCCATAGCGCGCTTGCCTCGCCAACATCGGCACTACGGGTTAGAACGGCTAAGAGCCCTGAGACCACGCTGGAGCCTATCTGGGCTCTTTCTCCTCGGGCATGGTGGTTCGCTGTAACGTGGCCAACTTCGTGGGCAAGTACGGCAACCAGCTGTGCTTCTGAGTTAAGGTAGGTGATTAGTCCCCGATTGATGTAGATATAACCGTCAGGTAGAGCGAAAGCGTTAATATCAGGCTGGTCGATCACGGTAAAGGTAAATGTTTCATTGGGGTCGTCTAGGTGTCGTACGATGCGTTGCCCCACCTGATTTACGTAGTCGGCTAGCTTGCCTTTTACCAGTGGCATGTTGGCAACAATTTCCTCATGCATTTCTTTACCGGTCTCGGGTGCGTCTTTAGCAGCAAGTACCGGTAGCCCAGCGAAGCCGAGGATAAGTAATAGAGTGAAAAATAGATTGCGATATATCATATTGGATCCAGGTAGTTACGATCCGGGTAACGTGTGACTAAAGAAACTTTTAAGGCGGTCACCGATACCTCCACAGGCATCGGCTTGAACCTGTGCGATAAAGGGTATGGGTGCAATTACGGCTAATACGTAGGATGAACCTTCAGTCCTTACCTTTACTCGACCTTCTTCATCGAGCTGTTTTAAATCCCATATTGTTGCTTCATAGTTTGCAGACTTATCCCAAGTGGTAAACCCGAAACACCCCCCACCTCCGAGAGCAAGAGCGCAGTTGACGGATCCACTTTTTTCAGTGGTCTCGGTGCTGCCATCTACCCAAATCAAATAGCGAATGCTGAGTGAATTAATACGCTCTGAAATAATGGGGTCATTCAGCATCATACTCATGCGTTTCAGTTTTAGGGGCGCTACTCTTGGTTCAAACCAGGGGTAGAAACTGTCTAGAAATTGTTGTTCAGGCATCACCGATACTTTTCCTCCATTGGCGAGTCGATGGCCTATGCAGTCAATAAAGTCTGGCTCAGTTTCATATTCTCCAGCATGTCGTCTGCCCATGATGACCACTTGCTCAGTCCCGTTGAGTTCTAGGTCGAGGTTGGTTTCTCGGTATTCGTCAATGATGGTCGAGGTGGAGCAGGCGGCAAGTGACAGTATCATCATCACAAGGGAGATGGTTTGTGTTACTGCATTTTGCCTCATTGTCCACGGCCTTGGGTCAGTGCGGCAGACGCTTGCTGGCTGGCAAGCCAGGCCCTGATTGCAGGAACCCTGTGAAAACCTGTCACCAAGCGCACCCCCGTGTCTCTTAATGCTTCTGTGGTAGCTTGATTGAGCGCCTCTTTTTCTGATGTCAGGAGCCGGCTTTGGGTCTTGCCATAGGCCGTCATTAACCAGTCGGCAATGGGTTCACCATTACTGTCGAAAACCTGAAGGTTATATTTGAGCCACACTTCAAAGACATTGAGGCGGGTTTCAAAAGGCATTGCCAACTGAACCTCTTCTATATGGGGTATAACGATCAAGTCCACCTTGCTAGTTGAAGCTGTACTCATGCTGTTCAACCTAGAGAAATTTGTAAACATATCGTTAAACATTTGATTGAATAGCTCGACTTGAGATTGCCCCAAAGCCATGGACACATCTTGTTCCTCGCTACTTTCAAAGGTGTAATGAGAAAAGGTATCGTCGAGCAACAATCCCACATGGTGAGGTAACTTCTTGGTGAGCGCAGAGGGATAATCTCCGTTGACAGTGATATCTGTTGAGCAGGCTTCAGCAACGAGGACTGTTGCCAACAGTAATATGAGCCGAGTGTATCGAGCAATTTTGTATTGAGTCGCTCTAGGTGTTGTCATCGGTTACGACCTATCTTTGAATGCATTTATCTGAACCTTCCTGTTTGACGTGGTGTCTTCGAGGCCGCTTATTCAAGGCCATTGAGCCCGACAAAGGTTCCATTATTACGATAGCTAAGTTCCCTCATCAGTGCGGAGAATCGAGTGGCTGTTTGTAGGTTGCCGCCTTTAACCAAAAAGTGGACAGGGAAGCCAATCGTATGAATTCGTACCAATCGATCCTTGCTGCTTGCCTTGCGGTTTATTTTATCTACGGTATCCACAACACGCGCGATGGAATGGCCCGTAAAGTCATCACCAAATACGTACAAACTAATCTTTCGACCTGATGCATAAAACCGACGGATGGCTTGTTGTACTCCCTCTTCTGGGCTGGAGTTACTGAAGGGTGTCCAGGTGGTGAGGCGATTGAGAATAGCTTTACGTCGAGCGGGGGTGTCTGGAATCCATTTTCCTCTATAGCTTGAGAACATATATTCCCCCATATCATTCATGATTTGAACGCCCTTCACTTTTGGGTAAATGTTGAGAATATTAATCATTTCTTGGCGTACGCGTGGCCAAGCGAAATTGAACATACTACCTGACGTATCGACGATAAAGATAAGATATTCACTGTCCACTGGTATCCCGCCAATGAGTTGGTTGTCCACTCTATTTTGATCATGGAGCAACCGTTTCATTTCTTCCGAAAGAATCTGTTGGGCAAGTGTCAGTTTATCCCGCTCGGAGGTGTCTACCTGAGCTATTGCATCCCGTTGTCTTCGGACGCTGGCCAGCTCCTCCTGTAGCCGAGCTATACGCAGTTGAAACTCGGAAAGCTGCTCTTCTCTGGATTTTAGAGAGCGATTAAGTACCGTGGTTTCACCTCGAATCTGAAATAATTGCTGCTGCAGCTCGTCTACGCTGCCTTCCAGAGGCTGTTCAACACTTTCAAAAGCGGTCGACTCAACAGTTTTGGCTATGAGTAGCAACAGCACAATGGCCCCAAAACCACAGCTGATGACATCCAGAAATGAGATGCTGATTTCAGCAGTATCACGCCGTCCCCTTCGTGTTGACCGACTCACGGCCAATCCCTCGATGGGCTCATAAATGATCCCTTGCTGGACAAGGCCAGCTGCCAGAAACTGGCAGCGGCTACCGGGTCGCCTTCCATGGGAAACAGAAGTACATTGACAGGTATACTCCGAGGTAACTCGCCGACAGCCTTACTGAAGAGTTTTACTCGCTCTCGGCCAGAGATAGTGCTACCGCTGGGCGGTTTTTGGCCCTGAGTGGGCAGGCCGTCGGTGATCAAAAATAGGTTGTCCGGTGGGTTTTTAAAATCCCCAATGGCCCGAAAAGCATTGATCAGACTGGTCCCTCCTGCGGGGACAACACTTTCTAGTGCTTTCATGGTTTGGTTTATTCCTGCGCCATCGGCCGTGTCTCGCCAAATACCATCGTCACCATTAACAGCACCGGCAACAGTGTTAAACGTGTAAATTTGGTAACGGCTTTCCTTGGGTAGTTGTGCTATCAGCCACTCAGTGGTGCGAATCGCACGTCTCCACTTTTCAGCATTGCGTTTGACAGCATCACTCATGTTGCGCCGGCGTATGACGTTGACGATCGAGTCAGACAGCATGCTCGCCGAGGTGTCCACCAAAATCATGATACGCCGACCGCCCAGTTTGAGGCCCGTGAGATATTGCCGTTCACCTTCACCAATAAACTGTCGTACGTCTTCATCGTTGCCCTGATCCTGAAGCTTGGTCGTCTCTTCTTTCAGCTCCTCTACCTGTTTTCGTAACAGCTCAACTTCCTGTGCAGGATCAGGTTGAGCGCTTAACTCCCGGCGTACTTCCTGAGTTTGGTTAAGGACTCTTTTCGATAGACCCTGAGCGTCTAAAAACGTCTTTTCCAGATCAGCCAAACTGTTTTTCAGTGTAACCAGTTCAGCTTCGCCAATTTGGACTTCCTCTGCGAGGAGATTGGTTTCAGCTACAAGGTAGGGATCCGCTGTTTCAACGGCGGTGGCATCGTGTTTGAGGATAAGAAATAACAGAGTTACCGCGCCAAATCCACAGGCCATGATGTCGAGAAACGACAGGCTAAAAGTGGTGATTTTACGCTTGGGTAGGCGCAATTCAGGTGACCTCGATTAATTGCAGCTGGTGCACACCTATGTGGATAATAGCGCCGGGCTGAAGGTCATCTCTGTTACTTTGGGTGGTGATATTTTTGTGGTTGGAATGAAGCTGTACTCTGTCATTATCTCGGATTAGGGCGATGTCACCTGTGTGCTGATGTGAAAAGCTCAGTTGGTTGCCATCGACCTGAATATACAGGCCATCACCGATGGTATGGGCCCGGTGCTGATACAGTAAGTGAGTTGGCGTAGTCGTCACATTCAATTGCGGTGTTTGGGTTGGTTTGTGCTGCCTCGGCAGTTGAGTGACAAAGTGGATAGTTTCTTCGTGACCTATAATGGCCTCCAGATTATTTAGGCAACCCTGAATAACGGCATCATTTGGCAGGATGTGAATGTCGTCCAGCTGCTCTAAGAGCCCCTGTAATAATAGCGTTCTGTGGTTGGTGATCATGATTTCGTCAGCCCGCTGGATGTTGCGCACTTTCTTCTGTAGCAGTTCCAATCGGGCACTGCTGCTTGCCAGCAATTCACTACGATTGAGGTTGAGGTGATAACTTCCTTGGGGGCTATCTAGTGCAATGGCCAGTTCTGATGTTTCTGAAAGCTGTCCTAACCAGTTCGGCAATAGGTCATAGAGTTGTTGTTCACCGGCGGCGGTGTGTAGCGGGTCATACCGATACTGCCGAATAAACATATCGGCAATATGTTGAGCCCACGTGTCATAAAAAGCTTTCAGGCCAATACCGGCAATGACCTCGACATCAGTACGTTCAACATAGCTGTGTTCAATGGTATTGTCGGCATGAAGCCTAGTGAGAACAGACTGATGGAGCTGGATATCTAAGTGTAGTAACTGGCCGCTTAAGTCGGACTGGCTGACAGCAGCCACGGCTGCGTCTACGAGCCCCAGAGCTTCGAAGGGTGATGCTTTGGCTAATCCTAGCAAGATGGACAGTTGGTCTCTGTCGAAGCTGCCTGGGGTGGCAAAGATAACCTTATCGGGACTGCCACCTTCATGGTGTAGTTCCAGCAATTGAGCGTAAGCCAAGTCAGCGTGGTGTCGAGCCTGATTATTGGGGGCTGGAAGGGGGGATAGATTGAGTTGGCGCCAATACTGGTTAAAGCTTTGTTGAGGCTCTAGGTAGGCACGCTCCAAGGCAGCCTTGCCAGTGGTGATGCCCTGCTTAGTGAGTAGGGCATAGCCGGGGCTAACAATCAGCTCTCCTTGATCATTGCCGCAGTACAGACCGCTGTCGTTAATTTCAATAATGGCAACACTCATACTCAGGCCTTAGCGTAACGTTTGTCAGTCTATCTTGAGGTGACGGAGTAGCTTGTCATCACAGTAGCTGTGGGTATCCAGCACCAGCCTTTCTTGCATCAGCTGTAGCTGATGCAGCATAAACATCACCACAATACTGATAACCAAAGCAATAAATGTGGAGTTAAAGGCCACACCAAGACTTGCGGTAACACCGGCAATATCCCCCTGCACCGCTTTGTGGGCCTGACTGAGCGCCTCGCCGATACCTCGTACGGTACCGATAAATCCGATGGAAGGGATTGCCCAGGCAATGTATCGCACCATCGATAGCTCAGAATCTAGTCGATCCGATTCCATATCTAGCACCTCACTAACGGCGCTCGAAACATCCTGAATATTTCGAGTGGAGTCAAATCGTCGAAGAGCTGCCAACAGTGAACGAGACACTAAATAGTCCTTTTGTACTGTGGGTAATGCTTGGATAGGTCGAGACATCTGTCGTGCATCTTCGGGCAAAATTCGTGTGCCATCGGCCACATTAAGTAGTTGTCCGGTTAGCAATTTACGCTCTTCGATAGCGCTGCGCGCTTTGAGCCCCATGATGGCAAAAGCCCATAGCATTAAGATGAAGCAAGCCTCCTGCTCATAATCCTTGACGACAATGTAGAAGGAGCGCTCAGTTACATAAGCTTCCCCAGCGGCCTCTCTGGCTAACTGTTGCTGGAGGAGAGCGTTGGCATTGGGGCGTATCAGAGTGAGGTAAAAGGTGTGTACCAGAATAAGTGCCAGAATCAGGGCAAAGACCTGATAGAGAAATTCTGAGGAAGCTCTTGGTTGCATGTGTGATAGGTTCCTTTTTAATCGTGCCCTTAAATATCCACCGGGAAGGGGGCCGATAGATCCTCCGATATTTCTTCACTGGGATCAAATTCCCGATCTACTGTTTTACTTTTCGGCTTAGGCGTAGTTTTAAGTACTGGGGCTGTTTCTATTTCTGCCGAAGGTTCTGCTGAAGGCTCTTCTGCTGTGGACGTTAGAGGTAACAGTATTGCCAGTAGAAGCATGCCTATCTGGCATTTCATAGTTTTGCTACACATGGTTCTGCTCCATATA
>JBLIJA010000008.1:0-27705 GCA_047635115.1 Porticoccus sp.
CGATAGCAGCGTAAGAGACCGTTTTATTCGCATCAATTAGTGCTTTGACGATTTCCCGAGAACGTTCTGGTGCAAACCGCCAGTCCGTTGAAAAAGATACAACCAAAAAGTCACACAGGGCGTGACTGAATGCCTTAACGGGGTCGTTGTCATATTCTCTGGCCAAATCGAAGTAATCCAATACTTTGGTCATCAATAGGTAAGTATTGGCATCAAAACTACTGGAAAAAGCATCGCCTTGGTGGCGCAAGTAACTCTCCACCTGAAACTCTATGGGCGTGTCTTGACCTTGCTGAAAAGAACCAGAACGCAATTCACGGCCAAACTTGTTACCCATGAGCTCATCTGAAAGGTAGGTAACATGGCCTATCATTCTGGCAAGAGCCAAGCCGTTGCGGGGCAGGGTGTTATCCTCCAGAAAATGACCGTCGCGAAAATCTGGATCTGATTTAATCGCGTTGCGAGCAATTTCGTTAAACGCGATATTTTGTGCGCTCAGCTTCATTGCAGAAGCAATGACAATGGCATGCCGTATTCGCTCTGGGTACTCCAGCGCCCAGCGCATGGCTTGCATTCCTCCCAAGCTGCCACCTACGACGGCGGCCCATTGTTGGATGCCGAGTCGATCAGTCAACTTTGCTTGACTCTGAACCCAGTCTCGGGCCCGAAGTGGCGGAAAATCCAGACCCCAGGGTTTGCCTGTTTCAGGATTAATAGAATTTGGGCCAGTACTGCCATGGCAGCCACCGAGATTGTTGGGGCAAACAATAAAGAATCGATTGGTATCGAAGGGCTTGCCTGGTCCAATGTGGTTTTCCCACCAGCCAGGTTTGTTGTCATCAGCGCTGTGGTAGCCAGCCGCATGATGGTGACCACTCAGCGCGTGGCAAATCAGAATAGCATTGCTTTTGGCGCCATTGAGTTCGCCATAGGTTTCAATCACCAGCTGATAGTTTGACAGGGTGCGGCCACATGCCAGCTCCAGTGGTTCGTCAAAACGCACGACCTCGGGTGTCACTATGCCTACAGAGTTTTCTGAAATGGTGTCTGGCATCGGTGGTTGAATTTTTCCATAAAGTAAGGGGGCTGGAGTGGAGTTTAAAGAGGGCCTTTCTTCAGTGCAAGAAAGTTACCATCTGGGTTAGGCTGGCGTGTTTCATTAGCGGGCTTGGTTAGAGTTTTTCCATGTCATAATCAACAACCACGGGTGAATGGCTGGAGAATGTTTTCGTCTTATAGATGACAGCATATTCAACACACTTGGCGAGCCCTCGTGACACAATCTGCAAGTCAGTTCGACATCCCGTGCCCACGCCGTGCTCACCGGAAGGCCAAGCGTTGAATTCGTCAGTATCCGTATTGTAGAGACGAAAAGCATCAGCGTAGCCAGTGCTCTCGAGTCGATCGAGATATTGTTGTTCATAGTGGAGAAAGCCAGGAATGCCCTGACAGCTTTCTGGTTCACTCACATCAATATTACGGTGTGCAATATTTCAGTTGCCACAAATCACGTAGTCTCGGCTTTTTTGACTGATTTTATTCAGATGGCTTAGCAGGTCGTGGAAAAACTGATTCTTAATCTCCTGCTCTGGAATAGTAATGGTAGAGGTTGAGACGTCGATAGTGGTACTGGGTACTAGCAGAGAGCAGACACTGGCATGCTCAAAGTCGGCTTGCAGGTAACGGCCATTCATATCTTCGCCATTAGATGCCCCGAAGCCGTACATAATGGCTTTGGGAGTTTCACGGCTGTATATAGCAATACCATTATTCTGGGGTGTGGGGGGAGTCAAAAAAATAGCTGAAGTAGCCTGCCAACTCAAATTCAGGATCTGAGGCTAGTTCTGACACGGGGGCACGTAAGTCCTGAAGGCAGATGATATTAGCCTTCTGTGAAGCAATCCATTGGAAAAAACCACGGCTGGAAGCCTGGTGAATTCCATCTACGGCAAGACTAATAATTCTCATATATGGTGAGCTCAAGTGGCGAGTCGCCGCACGATTTGGGAGCGTGTATCATACCTGAGAGTTTAAGTTTCAAGAACTGGCGCAACAGAACGAACCGTCTATGATTAGATGGCTTTGTTCCGGAGAGCGAGTAAATTTTCTGGATAAGTGTTTGTGATTAAATCTATGAATAAATACAAGCGTGTTGGTTGTATCGCACTGATTTTTAGGTATGGGAGCGATGGTGGCTGAGGCCGGCAGCCTTTACCGTTATCGCGATACAGAGAAAAAGTGGGTAATCGACCATGGGGTGCCGCCAGAATATGTCGCAGGTGGTACCACCCCAGAGGGATCCAGAAGAGTTAGCATCGGGGCCTCGAGTAAGCTCTGAGGACACCTCCGAGCAATTGCGAGATGACGGGATGTTGCTGCGTAGTTACAGCGATGTGAGTGAGATTAAGGCGGCGGGAGAAAGACGGGCAGCGCAGCTGAATAGAGAAGTTGAAATCATCCAATCCAACTTGTCGAAAAACCAAGACCAGCAGAAAAATGCCAGAATCAAGGCCGCTAACTATCAGCTCAGCGGTAAGCCTGTGCCGAAATCTCTACTGAAATACATGGATGAGCTGGTTTTCTTGGAGCGCGATGCCGAGCAGATGCTGGAGCTTAGACAGCTTGAGAGTGAAGTGCTTAATAAGCGCTACACGGGCTATCGGTTACGTTTTATTGAACTAAATGGGCTTCCTTCTCACGAAAAAACCCCGACATTGCCACCGACCACTGCTCCTGCCAATGCTCCGTCGGACGGCGACTAAAACCGCTGCGTACAAACTGACTAATTCTTCCTTCTGCCAGTGCCAAAATCATATTGGCCGCGGTGGACACTGTCATTGTCGATCGAAGGTGTTCACTAATTTCTGCTTCGCGTAAAATTTGCTTTAGCTGGGTTTCCAGACGGTCAAACAATTGCTGAATACGGCTGTGAAGCCGATCAGTTTCACCCGTGAGTGCATCGCCGGTTAATAGGCGAGTAATACCGGGGTTTCGCTCAGCAAAGGTCAGTAACAGAGTAAGAATTCGGTAGCAACGGCTTATGGTGTCGGGCTCTTCAGTCAGAATAACGCGGACTCGGGTAAACAGGGTTTCTTCAATAAAGTCGATCAGCCCTTCGTACATTTTGGCTTTACTGGGGAAGTGCCGATAGAGTGCCGCTTCGGACACACCCACTTCGGCAGCCAATGCTGCAGTGGTGATGCGGCCGCCAGGGCTGGCTTCCAGCATGCGGGCAAGTGCTTGTAGAATCTGTTGTTTTCTAGAGCCTTTTCCCGTTGCCATGGTCAATTACTCGCCTGTTTCTGTATTGGTTATCAGTGTGCCGACGCCTTGGTCGGTGAAAATTTCCAGCAGAGTAGCATGGTTTACCCGGCCATCAATAATATGGGCGCTTTGGGCGCCTCCTTTGACGGCATCCAAGGCGCATCTGATTTTTGGGAGCATCCCTCCATGGATAGTACCGTTTTCGATCAACTCGTCGACTTGCTTAGTGGTTAGCCCGGTCAGCACCTTGCCATTCTTATCCTGAAGCCCGGCCACATTGGTTAATAGCATCAGTTTCTCTGCTTTGAGTACCTCTGCAATTTTACCGGCGACCAGATCGGCGTTGATGTTGTAGGAGTTGCCATAATTATCGACGCCAATAGGAGCAATGACCGGGATAAAGTGGCTGGCAGTAAGCATATCGATGACACCGGTATTAATACTATCCACTTCACCTACATGGCCGATATCGATGATCTCTGGAGCCTCCATTTCAGGTGTGTGATGTGTGATCTTTAGTTTTTTTGCCTTGATCAGCTGTCCATCTTTGCCTGTAATCCCCACAGCGTTACCACCTGCGTGGTGAATCAGATTGACGATTTCCTTGTTAACGGCACCACCTAAGACCATTTCTACTATATCCATGGTTTTACTGTCAGTGACCCGCATGCCGTTGATGAAGTGGGATTCGATGTTAAGTTCTGATAGCAGACTGCCAATTTGAGGGCCGCCGCCGTGAACGACCACTGGGTTCATACCCACCAGTTTCATCATGACGACGTCTCGCGCAAAACTGGCTTTAAGCTTTTCATCCACCATGGCATTGCCACCGAATTTAACGACGATAGTCTTGCCGATAAACCGTTGGATGTAGGGCAGCGCCTCTGAAAGTACATTGGCGATGTTTGTGGCCGCTTCGCGGGTTAGTGACATTATGCGTTCCTATTAAGGCTTTTTTATGGCAGGTTCAGAATGTTAAATTGGCACCTATGCTACGTAGTTGCTGGCGGAAAAGCGACTGGATTTTCTCTAGTTCCTCCCCTGACTCTGCTTCAAAACGTAGCGTTAGGGCCGGGCTGGTATTGGAGGCTCGAATTAGCCCCCAAGCTTTGGGGAAGTCAACTCTCAGACCATCAATGGTGGACACCTTGCCACCCTGAAATGCTTGGCCGGAAACTAAGCTGTCTACAATCGCAAATTTTTCTTCATCAGCGACATCTATTTTAATTTCCGTTGTGGCATGTGTCGTTTCAAAGCTAGACACAATCTCATCCAGTCCCTGTTCTCTAATGGTCATGATTTCTACTAATCGAGCCGCAGCATAGATTCCATCATCGAAACCATGCCAGCGATCGCGGAAGAAAATATGCCCACTGTATTCACCCCCCAAGGGTGCGTCACACTCCAATATTTTGTTGTACATATGTGAATGACCAGTTTTCCACATGATGGGGCGGCCACCATAACTGCTAATCAGGTTGTTGAGACGGCGCGTGCTTTTAATATCGAACACCACGTCAGCGCCTGGGTGACGAGAAATGACATCTCGGGCAAAGATCATCAGTAGTTCATCGGGCCAGATAATCTTGCCACTGGCAGATACGGCAACCACACGATCACCGTCACCATCAAGGGCAATGCCTAGGTCGGCGTTTTGTTCCCTGACACATAAAATCAGATCTTCAAGATTGGCTGCTACGGACGTGTCGGGGGGGTGATTAGGAAAGTCTCCATCCATGTCGCAGTGGAGGGGCATTACTGTGCAACCAATGGCCTCAAGCAGAGTGACACCCAGTTCTCCAGCCACGCCATTGCCGCCATCCATTACGACTTTTAGGTTTTGGGCGGGAACGATATCACTGACGATATCCGTGACATAGTCTGTAGCAAGCATGCGCATTTCGCGCTGACCATCCGTTTTTGTCGGGATATCGCATTTCATTCCAGCTTTTAAAGCCTGGATTTCTTCACCACACAGAGCGTGATGCTTGAAAAACATCTTGAAGCCGTTGTACTCAGCAGGATTGTGGCTGGCGGTGACCATAATGCCGCAATCTGTTTCTTTAAGCTGGTGGGTAGCAAAATTTAGCAGAGGTGTAGGTATTTGCCCGAGATAGATAATATTGCAACCAGTGCTGAGAATACCCTGCTCTAGAGCCGCTGTCAGGGTAGGGCTTGATTTGCGACAATCACTCCCGACGATCAGGGAGTGCTCCCCCAGCGACAGCGCCTTTTTAGCCAGAACCTTGCCCAGCTGTCGTGCGAATTCCGGTGTCAGTTGGGAGTTGGCCAGACCGCGAATATCATAATCCCGAAATACTACATCGGGAAAAGAGAGCGTTTCTTTCGGTACCGCCTCTTTAGCCGCAGTAGTGTCGGCATGTTGTTCAGGCGCGGTTGACGGAATGACCTGTAAAAAAAAATCACTATTGTCGCCCACAATATAGGAGGGTTTAGGCAAGGGCTTTTTCTGTGGGTCGTTATGTACCCTGCTCTTTGTTTGGACTTTTTTTGGCTGGGCCTTGTGATGACGAAGGGTGTACCTGACGATTAGATAAAGCAGCAGCAAGGTAATGATCAGTGCGCTCACCATTGCTAAGAGCGGGCTATAAGAAGGTTGGGCCTGATCAAGCAGTACAGCGCTGCCAGTAAAGTGTATTTTCCAGTGTGGTACTTGGGTTTGCAGCGTGATGCCGTCGAGGGCCTCAGTCGAGTTGTTCAGACTAATGACGGGCGTGTTTGGGATACCTGGCAATATTTGCAAGAGTTGGGTTGTGCCCAGAGAACGCTTTACCTTAGTTTGGAGAGAGCTTGTGAGGGTCTCCGTCGATAGTATGGCCACCATTGAGCCAAGAATGGTCCCTTCCTCAGCCGTCAGCGGATAGGCAAATATAATGTGCCAGAAGCCATCGATATAAGCGGCAACAGGTTCCGGCTGTTCGCCTGCTAGCATTTTCAACGACATTGCCCGATCAACAAAATTGTGTATTTTGTCCAAGCGGTTGTCTTGGGGGCTAAGAAGGTAGCCGCTGGACAGGTCTTCCACCCACTCTTTCATCAGACCTTCCAGGCGATCTATTTCCTCGGGATTGCCAGAGACTATCGCATCAACAAACAAATCTTTTTTAGACATGCTTTGCAGTTGAAGCTGCCGTTCTTGTAGGTAATTATTGGCAATGGACAGTTGTTGGTGAGCATAATTTTCAGCGCTGGTATTTGCGAGATTAAGCCTGGTGTTGTCTATTGTGTAATGTCGTAGAATGAGGGCAATCAATACGGAGCAGCCGATCATGAATGCGAGTAAAGCTAGAGTCAGCGGGTGCTGCTTTAGCTTACCTAATACCGCCAAAGCAGGGTTGTGCTTCTTCGATTTTGTCATGAGATTTTGATCAGCTTGGTATCATATCGGCAATTTTAGCGATCAACTGACGCGCCAGAATAGATTTTTTGATTTTGGGGATAGACTCAGAGGTCTGCATTTCTACCACCAAAACGGCGTTGTCATCACTGTTAAAGCCAATGGTGCGGTCTGAGACATCATTGGCAATCACCAGATCGAGATTCTTCCGCTCTAGTTTGCCGCGGGCATGGCGCTCCAATCCATCGTCCACATTGGCAGTTTCAGCAGCAAACCCAACAGTGAAAGGGCGGTTTTTGAGTGCAGCGACTGCGCTAACAATATCCGGATTTTTAACCAGCTCGATGATCATGTTGTTGGCAGATTTTTTAATTTTTTGTTCCGAAACCTGCACCGGTCGATAATCCGCTACGGCCGCAGAGGCGATAAATAAGTGGCAACCTTCGACTTCAGCTAGTACAGCATCGTACATTTCCTGGGCGCTGGTGACGGATATGATGGTTACTCTATCTGGCAATTCGAGATTAGCTGGCCCGCTGATTAACACGGTTTCCGCACCCGCCTCAGCAGCAGCTTCTGCTAACGCATAGCCCATTTTCCCCGAGCTGTGGTTACTGATATAGCGCACCGGATCAATCGCTTCCTGCGTAGGCCCCGCTGTAATGACCACTTTTTTTCCTGCCAGAGAGCCTGTTTCAAATAAATCTGCTATAAGTTCCGCGATATCTTCTGGCTCGCTCATGCGTCCAGGTCCGACATCACCGCAGGCTTGGGTTCCTCCCGTCGGACCAAAGATGTGTATTCCGCGGCCGCGTAATCGTTCTATGTTGTGCTGGGTG
Organism: Porticoccus sp.; assembly: GCA_047635115.1. Lineage (GTDB taxonomy): Bacteria > Pseudomonadota > Gammaproteobacteria > Pseudomonadales > Porticoccaceae > Porticoccus. The sequence goes on from JBLIJA010000008.1 coordinate 7,462, forward strand.
CCAGCATTGCGCCACATGCCCTGATTCATGGCTGGAGCAATTGCGAGAGGCGAGCGACTGGCCAGACAGAGAGTGGAGAGTAGATCCCCGGCTTCACCATTGGCTAGTTTAGCAATGAAATCGGCGGATGCTGGGGCGATCAATATCGCGTCGGCCCAACGAGCGAGCTCAATATGGCTCATGGCGGCGTCAGAATCAGTATCCAGTAGTTCAAGGTGAACTGGGTTTCCAGAGAGCGCTTGCAGGGTTAACGGGGTGATAAATTGGGTGGCAGCGTGGGTCATGACGACCTGAGCGCTAGCACCGGCATCTTGAAGACGGCGAATGATCTCGGCACTTTTGTAGGCAGCAATGCCGCCTGTCACGCCTAGGAGAATTCTTTTGTTGGCCAATGACGGCATGAAACTTCCTGTAAAATAAAACCTAGACAACTAAGATAACATTGCAAAGCAAATTTGCGTAGTCACTACCTTTATTATTAGTAGTAGCTACTCTTGTCATCAGCTATACATGGAGGTGTATATGACAATTCGTGATTGGCCGGAGGCAGAGCGTTCTCGGGAAAAGCTGTTAGAAAAGGGTGCTGAAGCCTTCCGATGCCGAATTACTGGCCATTTTTCTTCGTACTGGCTGTGCAGGAGTGTTTGCGGTGAATTTGGCTAGTGAGCTGCCACATCGGTTCGGAAGCCTTGCGGCGATGCTTTCAGCTAGCTAGGAATCATTTTTCCGTGCTCGCGGTTTAGGCGAGGCAAAGTTTGTTCAGTTGCAGGCAGCCATGGAGCTGGCGCGGCGTCATCTAGAGGGGCCGCTTCACAGAGAGCATGTGTTTACTAGTCCATCGTTGGTAGGAGAGTTTCTTTTGGAGCAATTACGCCACTGCCAGCAAAAGGTTTCTGTTGTATTGTTTTTCGATGCCCGGCATAGGCTGGTTGCGTGGCAAAAACTATTTTTTGGCACGGTTGATGGGGCTAGCGTTCATCCGCGTGAAGTGGTCAAACGGGCACTGCATCACAACGCAGCCGCTGTGATTTTTTTCTCACAATCAGACCTCTGGAGAGGCAGAGCCGAGCGAGTCCGGTTGGTTGATTACCCGGCGATTAAAGGATGCTGGACCATGTTGTTGTGGGTGGCGGTTATACGGTCTCCAGGGCTGAGCAAGGTGTCCTGTAAAATATCGGTGTAAAATACCCGAAACTGTGGCCGATTGGGTGAATTCGTTTGATTTAGCCAAGCCCTTCTGGTATAAAACTCGGCTCTTTGTGGGGGTACTCCTTTGGGACAAACCGCTAACAGATTTCTAAAGTAGTTGTCAGGTACTGGCAACGCCAAGAGTAGAGGCAAAGAAATGTCTAAAGTATGTCAAGTCACCGGCAAAAGGCCGATGTCCGGGAATAATGTTTCACACGCTAAAAATAGGACTCGCCGTCGGTTCGAGCCTAATTTGCACTCCCATCGTTTTTGGATTGAAGCAGAAAAACGTTTTGTAAAACTGCGTCTTTCTGCCAAGGGAATGCGTATTGTTGATAAGCTGGGTATCGAACAAGTTCTGGCTGATATGCGCAAGCGTGGCGTGAAGGCTTAAGGAGAGAAATAATGGCTAAATCGAATCGCGATAACATTAAATTAGTATCCAGTGCAGGCACCGGCCACTACTACACCACCACTAAAAATAAGCGCACTCAGCCAGAAAAGCTCGAGTTCAGCAAATACGATCCAGTGGTTCGTAAGCACGTTCCGTACAAAGAAGCTAAAATCAAGTAAGTTTCTGTACAGACGAAAACCCCGAACAGCTCGGGGTTTTTTTGTGCCTGTCATTTTGTGTATGGGCATCGAGCTGCTAACGTTAGTACTTAGTACTTAGTACTTAGTACGATGTCGTTTACTCCGGCTTCTCGAGCCTGATCAGACACCAGTATAAAGGTATTGGTCTTAGATTTTGGGTGAGCCTCAATAATGACTTTCGCTTGGGGGTTTTCGGCATGAGCTCTTTCCACATTTGCTCGTACGGAGCGCACGTCAATACGGCGACCCTCAAGCCAGATATCATTACTTTCAGTAATGTTGAAAATGATTGGGCGGTTCGCACTGTTTTCTGGTGGCTTTGTTGTTATAGGTGGTCGGTTAACATCAATGCCAGATTCTTTGACAAAAGAAGCGGTTATCACAAAAAAAATCAGCATAATAAAGATGACATCCAGCATTGGCGTCAGATCTATTTGAGGGTCTTCTTCGGTGCGTTTTTTTCCTAAAGCCATAGTTAATGCTGCCCGGAGGGGTCTTGTCCTGTCATTTGTGAGCCAGAACGGTACGTTTTGACCAAAGCCTTTAATAGTATGCCAGACATTGTGTTGTCGATAATCACGCTCGGGAGCTGATCATGCCGGAATTGCCAGAAGTTGTCGTTACTCTAAACGGGTTAACACCGCATATCACTGGAAAGCAGGTTGTCAGGGTGGTTGTGCGTGAACCTCGGCTGCGCTGGCCTGTGCCAGAAGAGTTATCTGAGCAGTTATGTGGAAAGATACTGATGGATGGCCGGCAACGAGCAAAGTATCTGCTATTTCGGTTTGAGCATGGCCACTTGATGATTCACTTAGGTATGTCGGGTAACTTGCGTATGGTTCATGCAGATACGCCACCCGCCAAGCATGACCATGTGGATATTGAGTTCAGTGATGGCACCATGTTGCGTTTTACTGACCCGCGCCGGTTTGGCTCTGTGTTGTGGCTAGAAGGTGAGCCGGAGCAGCACAAATTGTTGAGTCATCTGGGCCCAGAACCGTTCTCTTCGCTGTTTGATGGCGACCGCCTTTATCGCTTGTCCCGCGGTAAAGCCGCGTCAGTAAAGCAATTTTTAATGGACAACCGAATTGTTGTAGGTGTGGGTAATATTTATGCCAATGAATCACTATTTCTTAGTGGTATTAGACCAAAAAAAGCGGCTGGACGCATTCCCCGAAAAGCGTATAACGTGTTATCTGAGAACGTTAAAAGCGTACTAAAAAGAGCGATAGCGCAAGGTGGAACCACCCTGAAAGATTTTGTTGGTAATGAAGGGAGGCCAGGTTATTTCAAACAGCAGTTGTACGTATATGATCGTGGTGGCTTGCCATGCTTGCGTTGCGAGTCGGTATTGAAAGAGATCCGTTTGGGCCAGCGCTCAACGTTTTTCTGCCCTGTCTGTCAGAAATAACCTGAGGGAATCACCTAAAATAACGCGTGCCAACGGCTAATTAAAGGCCATTGAATTTCTTGGCCAGTGCGGTTGTGACACAGTGGGGAACAAAGGCATTGATATCGCCGCCCAAGGAACCGATTTCTTTCACCAGCGAGGAGGAAATATAGGAAAGTTTTTCTGATGGTGTAAGAAAGATACTTTCTATCTCAGGTGACAGCGCCCGATTCATATTGGCCAGTTGGAATTCATACTCAAAATCAGAGACGGCACGCAGTCCCCTAAGTATCGCATCGGCACCTTGATCTTTTACAAAGTTGACCAACAGATAGTCAAAACCAAGTACTTCGATATTGTCTAGGTGAGACAGGGACTGTCTTGCCAGATCAATTCGTTCTTTGAGATTGAACAGGGGCTCCTTCTTTTTACTGCTGGCAATTGCAACAATCACGTGATCGAATAAGCGGCTGGCACGTTCCACCAAATCCACATGGCCGTTGGTGATGGGGTCAAAAGTGCCGGGATAAACAATTGTTTTCACGTTAGTGTTTCACTGTGTGAGCGGGAGTTTGGGTGAGATGTTAGGCGCGGGTTGAATGGTATACGTTTTGCCATCTTGTCTCAATCGCACTGATAGAGACGATAACACACCTGTCCCGCGGTCTTTTCTCGAAGCAAATTCCAGGTGGGCGGTATGATTGGTGGAGCCTGATGGTTATCGGTCTCAATATAAAGGCGGCCGCTTTTGGCAAGCAGGCCGTTGCGCTGCAGCAGTTCACAACAGGGTTGAAGAAAATTGGCGGAAAAAGGCGGGTCAAGAAATACCACATCAAAGGGTCTTTCTGGGGCAAAAGTACTCAGCCATTGAAGGGCATCTGTTGGGATGATATAAGCATGTTCCGTCTTTAATAAGGCGCAGTTTTGTCTCAATAGAGCTGTAGCAGTGGCATCTTTCTCCACTAAGAGTACCTTGGCGGCACCTCGAGACAACGCTTCAAATCCCAGTGCGCCTGAGCCCGCGAATAAATCTAGGCAGTGAGCGCCAGATATTACGGGTGCTAGCCAGTTAAAAAGGGTTTCTCGAACCCGGTCTCCGGTAGGACGTAAGCCCTCCACCTCAGCAAAATGGAGTTTGTGCCCACGCCAGCGTCCACCGATAATACGCAGCTGAGCAAGGGCCCTTTTTCGAGAGGGGGATGTTGAGTGATGGTGCTGTTTCAAAGCGTTTTTCACTCCTTAAAGTGATAGGATACACCGTCAGATTTACATCGAGTAAACAGGATGTCTGTGCCAGATTCAAACGATTCAGAAAATAACACCCAAGAGCCGGGAGAAAAGCGAAAATTTTTACAGCGTTTTCGTCGGCAGAAACCTGCAGATTCTCCCTCTGAGATAGCCGCCCAAGAAGTGACTGTCAGCCAGCAGCAGCTTGATGCTGGCCTCGAGAATAATCAGGTTAAAGAAAATAAGCCCAAGGAAACACTGAGGGTGAGATTTAGTCGTGCCCTTTCAAAAACAGGGCGTAGCTTTGGTAATTTGTTTATCGGTGATAGGGAAATTGATGATGAACTTCTGGAAGAATTAGAAACATTGTTGCTATTGGCCGACGTGGGCATTGAGTCTACGATCGAAATCATCCATGAATTAGCCGATAAGGTGAAGCGACAAGAGCTGGCGGATAGTCGGGCATTGTTTGAGGCGCTTCAAAACACGATGATTGGAAAGCTTAAGCCGTGTGAACAGCCACTGAGGATCGATGGGCAGAACGGACAGAAAGCGCCATTTGTCATATTGGTGGTAGGTGTCAACGGTGTTGGAAAGACAACCACGATTGGTAAGCTAGCCAAATGTTACCGGGACCAGGGTAAGTCGGTTATGTTAGCGGCAGGCGATACGTTCCGGGCGGCAGCAGTGGAGCAGCTGCAAGCTTGGGGTGATAGTAACAATGTCCCTGTGGTTGCACAGCATACCGGGGCAGACAGTGCCTCGGTTATTTTTGATGCTATCGAATCTGCCAAGTCTAGACATGTCGATATTCTTATTGCGGATACGGCAGGGCGGTTACATACCAAAAGCAACCTAATGGAAGAGTTGAAGAAAGTACGGCGAGTTATGACCAAGCTGGATGAAACAGCCCCTCATGAAGTGTTGTTGGTATTGGATGCCGGTACTGGGCAGAACGCGCTTAATCAAATGAAAGAATTTAACGAAACGGTCAACGTAACAGGTGTGGCGCTGACCAAGTTAGATGGCACCGCTAAGGGTGGCATTATTTTCTCTCTTTGTAAGCAGTTTGGTATTCCTATTCGTTTTGTGGGTCTGGGGGAGGGTGCTGATGATTTGCAGCCATTTGAGGCCAAAGAATATGTTAATGCGCTGTTTGATCGTGGTTAGCCGAGTACGCGCTAAGCGACATGATTCAGTTCGATAAAGTAAGTAAACGGTATTCTACTGGACAAGAGGCTCTGAGCAACCTCAGTCTAGAGTTGGCTGCCGGTGAAATGACCTTTCTCACTGGCCACTCCGGTGCGGGTAAGAGCACCTTGCTCAAATTAATTATGCTGATGGAGCGGCCAACCCATGGGCAACTGCTGGTCAATGGTAAAAACCTAAACCGTCTTCATCGTAGCCAGGTGCCCTATTATCGCCGTAACGTGGGCGTGGTGTTTCAAAATCATCAGCTGCTTTTTGACCGTAGTGCATTTGACAATGTCGCACTCCCTCTTCTGGTTTCGGGGCATCAGCCTCGCGAGGTGGGGAGAAGGGTGAGGGCAGCCTTGGATAAGGTGGGGTTGCTTGATAAGGAAAAAATGAATCCAAGTACACTCTCTAGCGGCGAACAACAGCGCTTAGGTATTGCTAGAGCCGTAGTTCACAAACCCCGGATACTATTGGCCGATGAGCCTACGGGAAATCTCGATCCCCAGTTATCAGCAGAAATTATGGACTTGTTTCGGCAGTTATGTGAGGTTGGAGTCACCGTATTGATAGCGACCCATGATGTAGACCTAATTTCCCGTATGGGGCTTCGCCTTCTTCAGCTGGAGCAGGGCAAGTTAATACATGATGGCGTGCCGGGCTATGCAACGTAATCGCCTGCGTCCACGCGAGCCAGTTCGCAGAGTGCCTTCAAAAGACGCTCGCCGGGGTGCATCCGATGGTGCAACGCCGTTTTTGGATAAGCTGAAAAGTTATTTCCAAAACCACAGCCAACTATTTTTCGGTACATTTCAGCGGTTGGCCAAAGAACCTGTTCAGACTCTGATGACATCATTGGTGGTTGCTATTGCCTTGGGCCTGCCATCAGCACTCTACGTGGGCATTGTGAATTTGCAGCAGCTTGGTAGTCGAGTGGAAACCACAGCCCAGTTGACGGTTTTTCTTAAAAAAAACGCAGCTGATATCGCCGTAAACCAGTTACGAGAAAGGTTGCTATCGGAAGCAGACATCACCTCTGTGGACTATATTTCACGCCAGCAAGCGTTGGAAGAATTTAGGGCACTTTCTGGGTTTGGTGATGTGCTGGAAATGTTGGATGAAAACCCATTGCCTCCAGTGTTTATAGTGCAGCCAGTCGGCCGGTTTAATGGTGATTTGTTGGCCAGTGAGAAGCTGGTGGTACGACTGAGAGGATTGGCGTTGGTTGACGATGTCCGACTGGATATGAAGTGGGTGCAGCGATTACAGGGCATGCTTGAGGTAGGCGAGCGATTAGCCTTTTCCCTTGGGTTGGCATTGGCACTTGGCGTGCTACTGATTATTGGTAATACCATCCGGTTGGCGATTGAGAGTCGACGTGATGAGATTGTCGTCGTTAAGCTCGTTGGTGGTACGAATGCTTATGTACGGCGACCATTTCTCTACACGGGTGTTTGGTATGGTGCTATCGGGGGGTTGCTGGCCTGGTTTCTAGTAGCCGCGGGTTTACAGTGGATCGATGGCTCAGTAGAGCGGTTAGCTGGGTTATACCAGAGTATTTTTCAGCTTCAGGGTCTGGGTTTTTATGGATTATTGGCACTTTTAATCATTGGCACTGTGCTGGGGCTGACTGGATCTTGGCTAGCCGTTGCAAGACACCTTGGTAGTATTGAGCCAAAGTAGAGTTTTATTGATCTAAAACAATAAGTTAATGGAACTTTTTGAGAGTATGGAAATCTAGTTTAAAGTTGGTAGAATATGCTCCCTTGAATTACAGAGGTCGATATGACTAAGAATTTGCAAACTGCAGAGTGGATGGCGCCAGGCGCAAGCCTTGCGGCCTATATGCAGGGCGTTAGTACTGTTGCAATTTTATCCGCAGAGCAGGAACGCGCGCTCGCGGAGGATCTTTATTATCATGAAGACCTTGATGCTGCACGTCGTCTGGTACTTTCCCATCTTCGTTTTGTTGTTCATATTGCCCGCTCCTATAACGGTTATGGTCTCCCTCTTGGAGATCTGATTCAGGAGGGCAATGTTGGTTTGATGAAGGCGGTTAAGCGTTTTAACCCAGAGAAGGGCGTTCGGCTGGTCTCATTTGCCGTGCATTGGGTCAAAGCAGAGATCCATGAATATGTGCTGCGCAATTGGCGTATTGTCAAAGTAGCGACCACCAAAGCTCAACGTAAACTGTTCTTCAATCTGCGTGGTGCTAAAAAGCGTTTAGCATGGTTAACCGATGCAGAAGCTCAGGCAATTGCTGAGGATCTAGGCGTTGAGGTCAAACATGTTCGTGAGATGGAACAACGTTTGTCAGCTCGTGATTCTGCATTCGATGCGCCAACAGATGACCATGATGAGAATACTTTTCAGGCACCGGCTTTATTTCTGGAAGATAAAAGTGCTGATCCGGCGTTACAGCTGGAGCTGGCAGATAGTGAGCAGGACAATTCTATTCGTATGGCGAAAGCGCTGGAGGCGTTGGACGAGCGTAGTCGGGATATTATTCATAGCCGTTGGTTGGAAGAGAGTAAATCTACGCTTCACGATCTAGCCAGTAAATACGGTGTATCCGCTGAACGTATTCGGCAGCTTGAGCAGAATGCCATGAAAAAAGTACGGACAATCATGGAAGCTTGATAAGCCGAGTGATGAGAGAAACAGTTAAAAAAGCCGCGTGTTCCGCGGCTTTTTTATTGATCTATATTTTTGTATTGAATGGCGTCTTACTGGAGTTTTGATGAAAATACTGACCATGATCACTGCTATTTCGGGATTTGTTGGCGTTGCCCTTGGTGCTTTCGGTACTCATGGGTTGCGTGGCACCGTTGATCCTGAGCTGCTTTTTGTATGGCAAACGGCCATGCAGTATCAGATGTTCCATGTGTTGGTGCTTCTGTCTATTATTATAGCGGGCAGCCGCCAATCTAACAGGTTCTTAACTATTTCTGGGTGGTTGTTTGTCGCTGGTACAGTGCTCTTCTCTGGGAGTCTTTACGCGCTGGTCATTACCGGTATCAAATCTTTAGGAATGGTGACTCCTTTCGGTGGAGTGTTGTTTTTGCTCGGCTGGTTAGTGCTGTCATTTGCACTGGTGAGATTTATTAATGCCCAGCAGGTGACAGCAGAGTGACGATGAATATAAGGCCAGAATATAAAAATAAGTCAATTCGAAGCTATGTGGTGCGCGCTGGGCGGATGACAGAGGGGCAAAAAGCGGCCTTTGATAAATATTGGTCTGTCTATGGACTGAGTTTGCACAATGGAAAAGTAGATGCTGAAAGCATTTTTGGGCGACGTGCGCCCCAAGTTATGGAAATTGGTTTTGGCATGGGTGGTTCGCTGCTGCAGATGGTGCAGGCAGAGCAGGAAAAAGATTTTATTGGTATCGAAGTGCATCCCCCTGGTGCAGGTCGGTTAATTAACGATGCGGGCAAGCTGGAGCTATCGAACTTACGCGTGTATTTAGCTGACGCTATTGATGTAATGGATGACTGCATAGAAGATGCCAGTATCGACCGTCTGCAGGTGTATTTTCCTGATCCTTGGCACAAGAAAAAACATAATAAGCGTCGCCTGATACAGCCAGCCTTTGTTCAAAGGATTCACGCTAAACTTAAGTCTGGTGGAGTATTTCATCTGGCAACTGACTGGGAACCTTATGCTGAGTATATGCTGGAAGTAATGAAGGCCGCAGAAGGCTATGAGAATATTGCCGGAGCTGATCAGTATTCACCTCGCCCAGATTATCGCCCCGCCACCAAGTTTGAGCAGCGGGGCCAACAGTTGGGGCATGGCGTTTGGGATTTACTCTACCGAAAAATGGGCTAGTTAACTGAGGTTTGACTGGGTTAGCCTGTTGAAATGAAAAAATAGGCTGTTAATTAACCACCAGTAAAGCGCAGCCTGTTTTGGTAAGAATTTTTTCAGCGGTATTGCCTATAAATGTTCCTGCAATGCCCGTTCTCGCTTGGGTGCCTATTACCAAGACGTCAACAGCAAGTATATTTGCCCTCTCGCTGATAACAACGTGAGGATTACCCAGCTGAGTATGTACTTGATCCTGTGGAATCCCAAAGCGTTCAGCCGTGATGGTTTGTTGAGTGTTGATGTCTTCCAGATATTAAAACCCTAAATGGCTGGCAACAGCTTTTTTTCATCAAGAGCACACACTAAATGTAGGGTGCTGTTAGTGTCTTCTGCTAGATTTAGAGCGGCAGTGATAATAGCGTGGTTGAGTGCCATATGAGTATTATCACCATGAATATCTACAGCAGCCAGGATCATGCCGCCAAAAATATTGGTTGTGGCACGAGCGACCAAGACGGGTCAGGGTGCAGAGCGTAAAAGCTTTCGTTGAGGTATCCCTTCATCACCTCCGCTCTGGATAATCAGGTTGGCATCTATTTGCTTGGCGTAGTGGCTGACGGCAGAGGGCCAGTCATTGTTCCAAGTCACTTAGGTGGAAACCTCCGCCCTCGGTTTGATGTGTGACGATACCCATTTGCCGAGCTTGTTAAGTCCTAAGTGCTTGCCCTCTTGGCATGAAGGGTAGTGGTTGATTTCATTTGCTAACGTTATGGCTTTGGTGAGGGATGTCTGGTGAAGAGAGCTGGGTTCCATGACCGCAAGGCATTTCAGCTAACGTTTTATCGGCTATACTTCTCTGGTAGTAATAGGAATATCCTTGGTAGGTTAATATAATACACCTGTTCATTAATCATAGAATATTTTCATACAGTGGTTTAAAAAAATTTTCTAAACAATGAGCTTGATGCACAGCGAGGGGGTCCAAGTGAGTAAGCGAGTAGCGGTTGTCCTGTCGGGATGTGGTGTCTTTGACGGATCAGAGATATACGAATCGGTGATTACTCTGTTGCGGTTGGATCAGGCGGAGGCTCAGGTAACGTGCTTTGCGCCAGATATTGAACAGATGCATGTTATCAACCACTTTACCGGTGAAATAGCAGAAGGTGAGAGCCGCAATGTACTGGTGGAAGCTGCTCGGTTAGCGCGAGGTGAGATCAAAAATCTGGCAGATGCCCATGCTGAGGATTTTGACGCGGTGATTATACCGGGAGGTTTTGGTGCTGCTAAAAATCTCTGTGACTTTGCTGTAAAGGGTTCAGATCTTAGTATAAATAAGGAATTGGTGCGCCTTATTCAGGCAATGCATCAGGCCGGCAAGCCAGTAGGACTTATGTGTATTGCCCCCGCAATGGTAGGAAAGCTATTTGGTGAAGGCGTACATTTTACTATTGGTGATGACCTGAATACAGCCTCGACAATTGAGGCAACAGGTGCAGTTCACGAGCGATGTCCGGTCAACAATATCTGCATTGATGGTGTCCATAAAGTGGTGACTACGCCAGCCTACATGTTGGCAGGTACTATCAGTGAAGCTGCCAGTGGTATTAATAAATTGGTGGATACGGTGTTGGAACAGGCCTGAGAGCAATGATGACCGATAATTTGAATAACGCTTTCTGGCAGTATTCCCTGGCTCATTATGGCCGGTCTGAGGTGGCAGAAAGCTGTTTGAGTTATCAGGATAATCATGGAGCCAATGTCAATCTCCTGCTATTTCTCTGCTGGCTTGGTTGTTGTGGCCAGAGAGCTGAACCAGAACAGCTAGAGCAGGCAAGTTCGTTGATTGAGGAGTGGGATCTGCATGCAGTCCAGAAAATACGATCTATTCGCCGATTTTTTTCATCATCGCAACAGACTTCTAGTGAGATAGCGGAGTCACTTCAGCGGGCGGAACTCATGGCAGAGCAGATTGTCCAAAACATCCTCTATAATTGGTGGTTAGAGCAAAGACCCTATACCTCAAATATGCCAATGGCAGCTTTGCAGGCAACAAATTTAAATACCTATTTAGTCACTTTGGGCTGCCGGCCAGTGACTGATGATAGCCCGCTACTTCGGCTGATATGAAGGCCGCTGACCTCTGGGCAATTTTACGTTAGTATGGCCGACTGAATCGTACCTTCAACAAAGGACACTTTTATGAAATTTAAAACCCTGGCGCTTGCCTCTTTATTAGCAGTCACCCTGACAGCTTGTGATAAACAACAGGAGGACTTGAGTACTACGCAGGATAAAGTGAAGGCTGAGATGGTCTTTGATACTCAGATAAAGAAATTCAGCTACGTGATTGGCATCGATATGGGTGGGACGCTTAGCACATCAGATATCCAGATAGATCGTGAAGCATTTTATCTCGGTTTGTCGGATTCTCTGGATAGCCATCCACCGCGGATCGCTAAGGAAGAATTAGAGGGCGTCGTACAGAATTTTCATGATGAGCAGCAAGCCAAGGTGCAGCAGCATGAAGATACTATGCGTGTCGCCGCAGAAAAAAATATGAAGGAAGGCTCCGTTTTTCTGGCCGAAAATTCGACCAAAGAGGGGGTTAACACCACGGCAAGTGGTATGCAGTATAAAGTGCTCACTGCTGGTAATGGTGCTACGCCGACAGCAGGGAGCCGTGTGGACGTGAACTACCGTGGTACCTTGACTGACGGCACAGAATTTGATGCTTCAAGTAAGCATGGAGGATCCGTAGAGTTGGATATTAGCCAAGTTATCCCCGGTTGGACCGAAGCACTTCAGCTGATGAAAGAGGGCGCTAAGTGGGAGTTGTATCTGCCTCCGGAGCTTGCGTATGGTCCACAAGGCGCAGGTGAGATGATTGGCCCAGGCGCTACCCTTATTTTTGAAGTAGAGTTGCTCAAGGTATTGGGTGCTGAATAAGTATTTTTACCCTATAAGTAATAAAAAAGGCCCGTTAGGGCCTTTTTTATTACTTGATTTTGATGTGGCTGGTGTGCTTGGATAGACATAATTTACGAATAACTTATTAAGGACTATTTGTTAGCCAGTACTTATTAGGAGCTATTTAGAATTTTTTCACTATGCGCAGTATGTAATACCTTTATCATCTGGTCTTCAGCTGCCAGCCTGGATTCGAGTGATTCTCCCACTCCTGATAGATCCACAGCTAGTGTTTTAAGGTCATCTGTTTCCAGATACTTGTCATTAAAATCCAGAATTATCTCAGTGGTAGCATCAATAGTCTGAAGTAGTCTGTCAGCAGCCTCTAGACCTTCGCTATCCTGAAGTTCCTTGCCTTCCTTTACCAATTGATCATAAATTTCAAAGTGTCCGGCAGAGGTGTAGTCCACCAAAATTTCACAGAAGGCTTTCAGCTTTTCACGGTGTACCGTATTTTTGCTGTGAAGATCTTGAATCTCCCCAAGAGTGCAAAATTCAACCAGAACTTTATGCCGCTCGTTTAACCAGCGGTCGATCAGGGTGCTCACTCCCCCCCAGCGCTCCTGGGCAGACTTACAGTTTTCAAGCATACATAGTCGCTTTTTTTATGGAGTCACCCCAGCATATGCAAACAGTAACAGCGTGACAAGACTTTAACGAACACCATTAGGTGAGGCTATTGTTTGTTTGGTTAAGTTTGGCGCTTGTCCTCAAGTGGTACCTGATCGATCAGTTTGAGCAGGAAATCACTATCCAGGGCAATAAAATAGCGGTCAAGGTACCAGTTAATCCAAGCCCCAGGCTGGAAAATGCACCACAACGGGGACTGATTTCGAAGGCCCTTGCAGTGCCCACCCCATGGGCACTGATACCCATCACAAACCCTGCGATACGATCATCGGCGATGTTTAGCCAGCGAAATATACAGGGCCCACAGATTGCACCCACCACACCAGTAAAGACGACTACGCCAGCAGTGAGGCCCGGAATACCACCTATTTTCTCGGTAATCCCCAGAGCAATAGGTGTTGTGACCGACTTGGGCGAGAGTGAAATCAAAGTCTCCACGGATGCCCCAAGTAGCCAGGCAATCGACAGGGCGCTGATAACAGCAAAGCTGGCTCCAAAAAATAGCGTGATTAGCAAAGGTTTTACCAGAGAGTGAATGTGGTGAAATTGCTGATGAACCGGTATCGCTAACGCCACCGTTGCTGTGCCCAGTAAAAAGAAAAATGGACTATTGGCCTGGCGATACAGACTGTAATCAATGTTCACCAGTAACAATAAGCAGCTGATCAATACTGGCGCCGTGACGAGGGGGTGCAGCAAGGAGTGAATGGTTGGTCGAGAGTTGTATCTCCGATAGAGCCAAAAGGATGCCCAGAACACGACAAATGTCAGTACCAGAAGCCCTGCTTGATTAAGCAATGCCATCATGGATGTTTGGCCCCTGATCGTAACAGCCATTTCATCACTAGGGCGGTGGCGGTGAGGGTGACCAATGTGGACAGCACAATAACACCAACGATGGCCGGCCACTGATCAGCCTGAGTGTTAGGAAGGAAAAAAATCCCAACACAAGCAGGAATAAACATCAGTGGTAATCCACGGATCAACAAATTAGCCGTATGTTCTAATCCCGTATGTTTAAACCCCCTATATTTAAATCTTAGGAGCATCTTGTTACTGTTGAGGTTTAGGGTCAGAAATAACAGAATCATGCCAATCACAGGGCCGGGTATGAGTATGCCACTGTAACGTGTAATGGCCTCACCAATACCCTGATAGAGCAGCAGGATGATCAGTCCTCGCAATAAGTTCAAGACTCGCGAATCATTTGCCATAGGCCCAATGCCGCTAGGCCCAAAAAGCACAGTAAGGCCCAGGCTGGAATACTGAGGTTGAGGAAGGTCCATTGCACTTCTGCACAGTTGCCATCCCCCCGAAACAACATACTCAATGCGTCACTAAAATTGAAGGCATCAAACAGGTACTCAACGGGTGGGCCGCAGGCCGGGACCTGGTCCTCTGGTAGGTTTTGAAGCCAAATCTGTTTTCCTGAAAAAAATCCACCTGCCAGTGCGCTAAGCGTAATAAGCCCGCCATATACTTTGATGCCGTAGTTGTGAAGAAAGGCCAACAAAGAAAAGGTACCCGTTAATATGATGAAACCCCGTTGAGTAATGCACAGGTAGCAGGGCTTAAGCTCCAGAGTATTCTGCATGAAGAGGGCCACGAGAATAATCCCGTTACAGGCCAGAAAAATAAATAAATTAGTTTGTCTTGCTGTGGGCACTGCCCTATCTCCCTTGTTGGTAACGGGTTCATTTTAGCCCGGATATTTCATCAGTACACTACCGTTAACAGCCCCAAGGACTTAATAGCAGAGGTTAAATTGGACTGGGCACCAGAACTCAGTATGTACCGATGGTTACGCCGTCGATCGGTGTGAGCGAAAATGTGGTAGGGCTTTTCTTCGGATTAGTCTTGTTTCCCGTGTACGGGTGTAAATCTGGCAGAGTTTGCCGCAGTGCTACCTTTGATGGTGGGAAATGGTATCAGAAGTGACTTTTTTGGTTAATCGGATACTGAGGTGTTGTAACTGATAGTAATCTCAAATTTATAGAGAAAGGCTAGAGTCGAGAACGAAACAGTCCTCGTGCCTCGTCTTTCAAAGAAAGGATAATATTATGGCGATGAGAGACATGAGCAACCGAGAGGTTGTGACTTCTATTATTGGCGCTTTTGTTGCCACACTATTGGCGCATCTGCCATGTTGATTTTTGGCCTACCTCATAGCCCTGTTTCAAGACCTGGGCATCTCTTTGGTGGTCATCTAGTACCAGCGGTAGTTGGTGTCACCTGTCAAAAATTTATAAGGTCTCCTATTTTTGCCTCTTCGTTGGCGATCGCTGTCGCAATGTTGCCGGTTTTTTTCAATACTATTTCTTTGCTGTCTATGGCCATCGCCGTGGCGTCGCTACGGGATAAAAATCCCTTTTACCCAGAGCTAAAGCAGAGTGTTGAATGACATGTAAGTTTGAGCTAGTAGGTTATAGGGAAGACTCGAGAGAATTCTTCATCTAAGAATTGATAGTTTCTAAGCAATTTGGGGAAAGCATCATTCAATGGGATCGGTGTACGAAAGAGCTGGCCCACTCTTTCTAGGATATATTCAATGTTCTCAATTTGAGCATAGCTCTGAAGCAATTGAGCTTTCGGCGCAATGTCATTAAATCGTTTGGCCGCGCAAAGGCCCTATGACAAAATCACCCAGTAGCCCTCCCCACCATCAATTCCGGGTGGTCGCCGGAAAGATAAATGTGGGCTAGATAATTCACAATGGAAAGTTGTATTGCTGGTAGTAATCTGCGAGAAACTTATCGAAGGACTGTTGATCAGCGGCCTCAATTTCTTGTTGTTCCTGTAGGGATTGATCGGCCATTTCCCGGTATTGTTCGGCAATGTCTTTTGGCAGCTCGGTGCTGAGAAAGTGTTCACGGTGTTGCTTGGCGTAGTTCATCGCCACTTTGAAGTAGGTTTGGCCCGTTTCGGCCATTTCTTTGAGGATGCGCGCGGATGGGGTCAATTCTGGTTTTTTCAGGCGTTTAGCAAGCTTCTCCAGTGTGGTGGTGTAGCGGTTGGATTGGTGATGTCTGTCTAGCAATGTGGCGACAGGAGTCATTTCTTTGAATAAGATGCGTCCCCACTCCAGAACAGATCGCTCACCTTGGTTATCACATAGCATTAATTCGGGGTCGCGTCCGTGATAGACCATTCGGTGTTGATTTTCCAGAATGTTGTGATACTCGTGATTATCAGTTGGAGGACTCTGAGAGAGCAGGCATGTCAGTAGAAAAATATCCATGAAGTCCATCTGCTCACGGTCAATGCCTAGAGGTTGGAACGGGTTCAGGTCAACACAGCGGACTTCAACATACTCCACACCGCGTTCCCATAGTGCCGAAAGCGGGGTTTCTCCAGAATGGGTGACGCGCTTGGGCCGTACGGTGCTATAAAACTCATTTTCGATTTGGAGTAAATGAGGGCTTAGCTGTAAGTGATTGCCATTGTTATCTTTGAGGCCTATAGCTTCGTAATCCGGATAGGGTTTTTCTAACGCCTGACGAAGGGTTTTCACATAGCTTCGAATGTCGTTGTAGCAGACGATCAGTTGGTCTTGGGCTTTGCTTTGATAGCCCAAATCACCCATGCGAAGGGACGTAGCATTGGGCGTATGAAGGCTGTGGTCATCTTTAGCAAAGGGTTGTAGCTGATGTTCTCGGTCTCTCACAAAACTTCGGCAAACACTGGGCGAAGCGCCGAACAAGTATAGGAGAAGCCAGAAATGACGACGAAAATTACGGATGAGAGAAAAATAGTTCTCGGTTTTAAAGTCCTGTAAGGATTGGTCTGGGCTCTCTTTATCCCGCAGTAGTTGCCACAACTCATTTGGCACGGAAAAATTATAGTGAATGCCGGCAATAGTCTGCATCAGTCGACCGTAACGGTGCCCCAGTCCAACCCGATAGATACTTTTCATCCGCCCAACATTTGAGTGCCCGTACTGGCCCACAGGAATATCACTGTCGCCACTCAGCTGACAGGGCATACTATTGGCCCATAACAGTTCATCGCCTATGTGGTGGTAGGTGAAGCGATGGATATTTTCCAGATTTTGCAATACGTCATCAGCATTGTTGGATGGGGGGGTAATAAATTCAAGCAGCGATTCTGAGTAGTCAGTAGTAATTTGGGGGTGGGTTAATGCGGAGCCCAGTGCAAGCGGGTGGGGCGTGTGGGCTAGTCTCCCCTCTGGTGTTACTCGCAAACTTTCTTTTTCAATACCCCGGGTGATACCCGACAATAGTCTGGATTCAGTGTCGGCAGAAAGTTGGGCCAGGCGATTATTTAGCAGTGGCAAAATGATTTCCTAGTCTGATAGATCAGGCGGAGGGCAGTTGCAAGGGCAAGACAGGATTCCCCTTTGCATCAAACTGGCAGGTTACTACCTTGGCGCGGAGCTGAACATCTTTGGCATTAAGCTCCATAAGTTGATTAAGTGCTATATCGCGATGAGTACGCTTAAAAATCTGACTGGCATCACAGCTGTCAACCCACTGTAGGGTTTTGTCGAGAAACTGTTCGTGCTGGTTTTTTAGGATAAAAGCGGTCATGTTGAACTGCGTTGCCATGCCGGTTAATGAGAAGGCAGCAATTGTAGCTGAAAATAAGTCCTTAGGCATGGCATAAGCATCAAGGCGACTGTCATCATCTGATGAATACATTTTTCACATGATTTAGGTCACAATGATATGAGTACGACACAGCAAGATATAAGGCATGGCCGAGTTTTTTGCGATAATGTGTACCCTCTGCAAAAATGGCACACAGATAATGGATCAGCTCAAGCAACTAGTCCTTCCTTTCATTATTTTACTAGCGGCCGTATTGGTGGTGGTCGGTTTGACTATGTCCAAACCACAGCCGCAACCGCAAAGAGTAACTGAGCCGCTGGCCCCAAAAGTTAAAGCGGTGATAGTTAAGCCAGGGCAGCAGCAGATTGTTGTCTATGCACAAGGGACCGTGGAGCCTAAGCGGGAAATTGCGATGGCTACTCAGGTAGCCGGACAGGTAATATCGGTTTCTGAAAGTTTTGTTGATGGTGGTTTTTTTCGGCAAGGCGACACATTATTGCAGCTGGATTCTCGAGATTATCAAATCGAAGCTGTGCGGGCTAAATCTCGCATAGCTGAGGCGGAGCAGATCCTAGCCATGGAGCAAGGTCGCGCCCTTCAAGCCAAACGTGAATGGCGCGACTTGGGTAATGTGGCAGGAAATGCATTGTTCTTGCGCGAACCACAGCTGAAAGCAGTCAGAGCGGCTCTTGAGGCAGCAAAAGCTGATCTAGATCAAGTCAACATTAACCTTGAGCGAACCACCATCGTTGCCCCCTTTGATGGCCGGATCCGTGAAGCTCAGGTTAACGTTGGTCAATACCTGACAGTGGGGATGAAGGTGGCGCAGATATTCGCCTCTGATACCGCTCAAGTTCGGTTGCCGTTAACGGCGTCTCAAACAGGTCTGTTAAATCTGCCATTACAGCCTAATCAGGCCATTAGATTACCGGTGAAGCTCTCAGCAACATTTAGTGGAGAGAGTTATCAATGGCAGGGAAATATCTCTCGTACCGATGCCAGTATCGACACTCGTAGTCGAGTCATCTATGGCATTGTGGAAGTCGATAAACCTTTTGAGAGTAATCCACCGTTAGTGATTGGGTTGTTTGTTAATGCTGAGATATTGGGCCGTACTTTTGATGGCGTTGTGGTGATTCCTCGAATGGCGCTTTATGAAAAAGATAATGTGCTCATTGTTGGTGCAGATCAACAGCTGAAAATCCAGCCAGTGAGAGTACTGCAGGACCGAGGGGACATGGCCTTTATCAGCGGCGTCAAAATGGGCGAGATTGTGTTGGTGGATCGGCCGGGTTATGTCGTGGAAGGAATGAAAATTAGTCCAGTGATGATTGATTTAGAAGCGCTGGTGGTTCAGTAATTATGAGCATTGCCGGTAAGGGCGCTGCCAATAAGGGCTTGCTCGCCTGGTTTGTGAACAACCCTATTGCGGCAAACCTGCTGATGCTGATGATTTTGGTGGGTGGCCTCACCAGTCTGCCAGACCTGGACAAAGAAATGTTACCGAAAATTCCACGGGATATTGTGCAGGTGGTGGTACCTTATCCGGGGGCCGGGCCGAAAGAGGTCGAGGAGCAAATATGTATTCGGGTGGAGGAAGAAATTCACGACCTGGATGGTATTGAAGAGCTCCGGTCTTTTGCCTACCAAGGGGCGGGCCGCATCGAAGTTGAAGTGGTCGATGGCTACGACACTCAAAAATTACTCAATGATGTTAAAGCCCGAGTGGACTCCATCAGTACATTTCCAGTGAATTCTGAGCGTCCGCAAATAAAGGAAATTCTTGCTAGAACCCGTCTCCTAAGTATTGCGGTGGCCGGCCCTCTTAATGAGTGGGGCCTCAAGCGATTGGCGGAAAATATTCGGGATGAGGTGGTTGAGTTACCGGGGGTAACCTTGGCTGAAATAGGTGGTACCCGTCCTGAAGAAGTTTCGGTAGAGGTGTCGGAAGAAACCCTGCGCCAATATCAGCTCCAGTTTAACGATGTGGTTGAGGCCATTCGGCGTTCCTCTATCAATCTGCCCGCAGGCAAGGTTCGAGAGTATGCGGGCGATATTGTGCTGCAAACTCGGGGGCAGGCTTATAACCGCCAGGATTTTGAAAATATTGTTGTGCTGCGTAATGCTGATGGTACCCAGGTTCACCTTGGGGAGATTGCCCATATTAATGATGGGTTCGCTGAGCAGGATGTGGTGTCGAAGTTTAACGGTAAGCCAGCAGTCTTTATCAATTTGTTTAATACCCGCAATCCAGACGTGATAGCCACCTCTAAAGCTGTCAGAAAATATGTCGACGCGAAGGTGCCCAGTTTGCAGCATGGCGTAGAGCTGGTCGTGTGGCGAGACCTTTCTGTGTACCTCGGCAGCCGGATTGATTTATTGCTGCGTAATGGCCTTGGCGGCCTCCTGTTGGTGTTCATTTTACTGGTGTTGTTCTTACGTCCGATATTGGCATTTTGGGTGGCAGCAGGAATTGGGATTGCCTATCTGGGTACCCTTTGGCTAATGCCCTATTTCGGCATTAGTGTGAATGTAGTATCGATGTTTGCTTTCCTGCTGATTCTAGGGGTCGTGGTGGATGACGCCATCGTGGTGGGCGAGAGTGTTTATTCCCATTATGAGCGTGGGTTCAGTAGCCATGATAGCGCCGCCATCGGCGCTAAGTCTGTCTCCAAG